>JBIIHZ010000142.1:0-5639 GCA_044235265.1 Candidatus Sericytochromatia bacterium | reverse complement strand
CCCGAGGCCTCCGTGCGCCGCCGGTTGCCCGCACGCGCGACCGTGAAGCTGGATGCCGTGGCCTGGGCGAGCCATCTCTCGGACGCCGTGGATGCCCTGGCGGCACTCGCCTTCGAGAAGCTCGAGGCCCTCGATCTGGCTCCGGTCCCCGATGAAGCCGTGGCCTGGCGTGATTTTCTCAGGCAGGGAATCGACGGGCTGATCCAGCGGGTGACCCCGCAGACCACCGCGCGTCCCTCGCTCGACACCGTGACCGAACCAGGGGGAGACCTGCGGGGCCGCATGCATGCCCTCATCCAGCGCGGCATGACCCTCACGCAGTCGGAGAGCTTCATCGTCAGCTTGACCCGCTCACTGACCCAGCACGTCCAGCAAGCGCCCTTCTCGCCGGCAGAACGCCTCATCGTCCTCGGCGAGGTGGAGCAGTTCTCGGATGCGCTCCAGATCGCCCTGTCGCAGATCTGGCATTCCTTCTATGAGCGGTCAAGCGAACATCTGGTCCGGCTGCATGAACTCGAGGAAACCCTGGCCCAGCTGGATGAACTCGACGAGATCCTCACCGTGGGCGTCGAAGCCCTGGGGGCGAGCCAGGCGAGCGACCGAGCGAGCCTCGTCACCCTGGGGGGGCCGGACTGGAAGATCCTGGCAAGCCCCGCCTCCCCGTTCACCGAACGGCTCGAGATTGCGCCGTACGTCGCTCACGCCTGGCCTGGACGGTCCTTCGAATCGACGCAGCCCATCCTGTTCCGGGCTGCCGACGAGAGCCTCCCTCAGACCATCCGGGATAGCCTCTCGGCACGAGAACTGGAACTCGTGCTGGTCGTCCCGATGGTCCATCAGGGCGAGGCTATCGGGCTCGGACTGGTCGTTCCCGGTGGGGGTGCCGAGCAAGACCCGGCCCTGACCCGTTATTCGCGCATGGTCGCCGGCCTGACGGCTGCTGCCATCGGTCGGCTCGAACATGCCAGTGAGCGGACGGACTGGATGCTCCACGGTCTCGTGGCACTCGCGGAGGCCATCGAGGGTACGGACCCCACCGATCGCGTTCAGACCGATCGGCTTGTCGACATGACCTTGCGGCTGGCGCAGTCGCTGCAGGTCTCACCGCCGGATCTGGGGTCGTTGCGCCTGGCCGCCATGCTGCGGGATCTGGGACGGCTGGCCTTGCCGGGCGAGACCGATTCGCGCGGCCGAAGCCTCACCGACGACGAACGGGCCGCCATCCGGACCCAGCCCGAGATCGCGGCACGGTTGCTCGACCCGATCGAGGCGCTCCGCGGCGTGGTTCCCATCGTGAGACACCATCGTGAACGCTGGGACGGATCCGGATACCCCCAGGGGCTCCAGGGGGAACAGATCCCCCGTCTGGCCCGGATCCTGGCCGTGGCGGAAACCTTCGAGGCGCTGATTCACGAACGCTCGTACCGACCAGCGACCACGGCGGACCAGGCCTTCCGCGAGATGAGGGATTCGGGACGCTTCGATCCCGAGGTGCTCGGCGTCCTGGAAGGGCTCGTCCTGTCGGGGGGCGTGCGTTGAAGCAGCTGCGCCTCGTCGCCGTCACCATCGTCTGGATGTGGCTAAGCCAGGGAGCCACGGGAGCGACCGTCCGCACCATCCACAGCTTCGAGCGCGCGATGAAGGTGATGTCCCGGGCCAGCTGGAAGCATGTCCCGGACTCGAGCGAACCCGGTGTCCTCTATGCCGGCCGGGTGGGCAGCCTGGCGACGATCGTGCGTCTCGTGGGGTCGGACGACCAGCTCGAGCGGATCCGGGTCGAGGTGGCCCTGCCGAGCGAGTTACCAGACGAGCATGCGCTGGCCATCCTGGCCCGGTTCGCCTGCGCGCACGAGGGACGTCCTCGCGAACTCGGGCAGGTGCTCGGTGTCCTCAAGACGCTCCGCAAGTCCGTCATGGCCACGGGAAGTCGCTCGAGTCGTCTGCCGTATCGCGACCTGGACCTCACCCTTACCCTGGATTCCTCCAGCGACGATTTCAGCCCGAGAACCATCGAGGTCCCGTGGGGCGTGCTTTACTGGTCCCTGGAATCGCGCCTCACGGACCGGAGATGACATGCCCCGCATCACGCGCACCTACCAGATCGACCTCGACGAGCTCATCTACCACATCACGTGCAGTGACGCATTCCTGGAGCTCTGCAGGGCCTTCCGGACCCGTGAGATCTCGGACCTCGAAGCCCAGGAACGCTTGCTCGAGGTGCTCGAAAGAGGCCGGATGACCACGGTGGGAGAACGCGGGCCCGAAGTCTGGGAGTGGACGCTTCCGGAGCGCGAGCTGGCCACGCTCACGGCACGCCTGGTCGCAGACCACCTCGATCCGGGCTGATCCCTGCCCCCTTCACGAATGGGCCTCTGCAGGGCCCCCGCTCACGATTCAGCGGTCATGATGCGGCCTTTCAGCCGATATCCAGCCTGTAATGAGGCCGGCGATCGCCGAGAAGGATGTTTTCGACGGCCTCGTAGGCGATATGACGGGCGCTGCCCAGATGCTCCCCCTCACCCACGATCGTCAGCAGACAGGGACCGGAACTGACGTAGTTCCCGTTCTCGATCGGCTCGAGGCCGGCAGCATAACACTCGAGACCGGTCATGGGTTCGGGAAGGCCCGTCACGGACGCTCCGCGGGACAGGGCCCGGGGATACGTGGGGTCGACGACCGCGATCGCGATCCGATGGGCCGAACGGATGGTCCAGGGGACCTCGTGTAACCGCTCCTCGAAGCACGCCTCGACGACGTCCCCCCAGTCCGTGTCGACGATCCCCAGGGTGGCCTGCGCCTCGGGATCACCCAGGTGCGTGTCGAACTCGAGGAGGCGGAGGCCCTGCGGCGTTCGCATGACGTCGAAAGTGAGAAAGCCTCGATACGGGATCCCGTCCGCGCGGAGGCCCGCGATGGTCCGGTCGATGATCTCGGTCCTGAGTTGCACGTCTTCGTCGGGCGCGAGGGGAAAGGGCGCGATGGTGCCCATCCCGGGGGTGAAGGCTCCGCGATCGGCATCCTGCATCCGGTGGAAAGTGCGCGTGACGGGCAAGGCATGCCAGGATTGGCCGTCGGTGACGACCGAGACCGAGGCCACGCTGCCCTCGAGACGTTCCTCGACCACGACCATGCGTCCGGCGAACCCGTGGACTCCCTCCTCGATCCACGCCCAGGCAGCCTGCTCGGCCTCGGCGGCGTACGAGGCCACGACGACCCCCTGACCGGGCGTGATACCGTGCGCCTTGATGACGACGCCTTCAGGCTTCCAGAGTTTCTCGATCGCCGCCCGAGCTTCGGCGAACGTGTTGGCCACCTCGAAGATCCCCGTAGGAATGCCATGTCGGGCCATGAAGGCCTTGGAGAAGGCTTTCGAGGCCTCGAGACGCGCGCCGGACGCCAGTGGACCGAATACCTTGAGACCTTCGGCCTCGAACCGATCGACGAGGCCCGAGATGAGAGGCCCCTCGGAACCGACGACGGTCCAGTCGATGCCGAAGTAGCGCACGTGCTCGATCAGCGCGTCGACGTTCCGCGGATCGATGCTGACCCGGACCGCCCGATCGACCGTGGCGCCCGTTCCCGGGGCCAGATGCACGCTACCTACCCGCGACGATCGGAGGAGGGCCGCGGCGATCGCGTTCTCGCGCGCCCCGTTGCCCACCACCAGCACCGTCAAGTTGTCACCTGGCATGAACTCTCCTCGTCCCCTTCGCGGAACCTCTTGCCCAGCCCTGCATGCCCCGCAGGCCATCATGTTGAAACGCCTGTGCCACGCATCACGTCAGCAACACATGACAAATGCCACAGAAGTGAGGACAGCTAACACGATCTCCGGCGCGACACCTGATGCGATCCCCCCGGTCGATGTAAGCTCGATCGAGACACGAGGGCGTGTCGAACGGTGCCAGGAGGGCCCAGATGAACGACTTCAGACCCCGTCATCCGGAATCCAGCATGATGAGCCTGGGTTATGACCCGTTTCTCTCTGAAGGCGCGATCAAGCCCCCCATCTTCATGACCTCCACCTTCGCTTTCCGCCGCGCGGTCGATGGCGAGCGTTACTTTCGCTGGGCTTACGGCCTGGAGCAGCGCGACCCGGCCGAGGCGATGGGCCTCATCTATTCGCGGCTTAACAATCCCGGGCTCGAGATCCTCGAAGAACGCCTCGCCCTGTGGGACGGAACCGAACGAGCGCTGAGCTTCGCCAGTGGCATGGCGGCGATCAGCACGTCCGTGCTGGCCCACTGCAGGCCCGGCGACACCGTGCTGTACAGTTCGCCCGTGTACGGCGGCACGGAATACCTGATGATGCACATCCTGCCGGGATTCGGCATCCAGACCCACTCTTTCGCAGCGGATACGCCTGCGGAAGAACTGGCAGCCCTCGCAGGATCACTCGGCTCCTCCCTGCGGGTCCTGTTTCTCGAGACCCCGGCGAACCCCACCAACCGCATGATCGATATCGAAGAGACGATCCGGACGATCAAGACCAGGCTCCCGGAAGGCCACGGCCTGCTGACCTTCGTGGACAACACGTTTCTCGGGCCCGTTTTTCAGAATCCCCTGCGATTCGGCGCGGACCTCAATCTGTACTCGGCCACCAAGTACATCGGCGGCCACAGCGACGTCATCGCGGGAGCCATCACGGGGCCGGCAAAGATCCTGGAGCCCATCTCGGTGTACCGGACGATTCTCGGCTCCGTTCCCGATCCCTTCTCCTGCTGGCTGCTGCTCCGTTCGCTCGAGACCCTCAAGATCCGGATGACCGAGCAGGCGAAGAATGCGCGGATCCTGGCATCACGGCTCCACGAGGATCCCCGCATCGAGGCCGTTCACTATCCCGAACTCCTGCCACCTGGCCATCCGCAGCGCCTGATTTATGAGAAGCAATGCTCGGGACCGGGAGCCATCGTGGCCTTCGAGATACGCGGTGGGAAGGCTGCCGCCTTCAAGTTCTTGGACGGCGTCCGACTGTGCAAGCTGGCCGTCAGTCTCGGGGGGACCGAGAGCCTCGTGGAACACCCTGCCACGATGACCCACAGTGACGTCCCCACCGACATCCAGTTCAGCGTCGGCATCACGGAGGGGCTGCTGCGACTGTCCGTCGGAATCGAACACGTCGAGGACCTCTGGGCCGACCTCGATCAGGCTCTCGCCCGCGCGTTCGACGAAACTGCCGTCACTCGCTGACGGCGGGCAGCATCCATACACGGAAGGGGCGGGACTGGCCGTGGACCTCGGCCCCTCCGAAGCGGTCGCCCGTTTTCCAGAACCGGACCACGCCCCACACGGCCCCCGCAGAGGATCCGGGCATGCGGGTATCAACCTCCAGTTCGGTCGTCCCGCCTGACGGATAACGCCCCAGGGCGACACTTCCTTTCCGGGCATCGGAACGATAGGTCAGCACCTGGTACGTCCAGGCACCCTTCAGGGTGGGTGCGGGCCAGGCAAAGCGAGCGCCGCCCGGGTACGCCACCTCGGAGAAGCCTGCGCCATCCCAGCGAAGGTCCGCCGTTTCGCGGTGAACCTCCCCGCCGACCTGGTCCCAGGCTGCGAGGGTCAACATGGGAATCAAGGACGAATCGCCGGTCGATTCCTCGATCTTGAGGCGATAGCGTCCGGGCGGGAGGTTCTCGAAG
>JBIIHZ010000141.1:0-5675 GCA_044235265.1 Candidatus Sericytochromatia bacterium | reverse complement strand
ATCACCGGCGTGGACGGAAAGGCTTCCTTGATCTGCTTCAGGGCCTCGATGACGTTCCGCGTGTGGCCGTGCGCCGTATCGATGACGATCAGGTCGACCCCGGCCTCGATGAGCGCCCGGGCCCGATCGAGCGCCTGCCCCACTCCGATGGCCGCGCCGCAGAGCAGCCGACCCTGAGCATCGGTGGCCGCATCCGGCCCCGGCTCTTCCGATTTCACGAGCCTGACCTCGGCCGCCTGGGCCTCGATCGTGAGGTTGCGGTGGACGATGCCGATCCCGCCGGCCTGGGCCACGGCGAGGGCCATGCGAGCCTCCGTCACGGTGTCCATCGCGGCGGAAAGAACGGGAATCCGGATCGTCAGGCCGCGAGCCACCAGGGCCGTCAGATCGGCTTCACCCGGCAAGAAATCGGCGTACCCCGGCACCAGCAACACATCGTCGAACGTCAGACCTTCAACCAGGCTGTCCAAGTGCCCCTCCTGCCTGATGGATCCGCCGATCCATCGCTTGATTCCCGATCCGGACGGATCGACTCACTCCCACTCGATGGTCCCCGGGGGCTTCGAGGTCACGTCGAAGACGACCCGGTTGATGCCGCGGACCTCGTTCACCAGGCGCGACGCGACCTTGCCCAGCACCTCGAACGGCACCGGATGGAAATCTGCCGTCATGCCATCGATGCTGTCGACTGCCCGCAGGGCCACGACGGCACCCTCGGTGCGACCATCGCCCTGGACACCCACGGCGCGCACGGGCAACAGCACCGCGAAGGCTTGCCAGATGGCCTCGTACAGATTCGCCTCGTGCAGACATTCCATGAAGATGCGGTCGGCATGCCGGAGCAGAGCCAGACGTTCGGCCGTGATCTCGCCCAGGATACGGACGGCCAGGCCCGGACCCGGAAAGGGATGCCGCATGAGCAGGTCCCGCGGGACGCCCAGATGGCGCCCGAGGGCGCGCACCTCGTCCTTGAAGAGCCCGGACAGCGGTTCGACCAGCATGCCGGCAGCGCGCTTGGCCTTGACCAGAGGCGTCCCGACGTTGTGGTGGGTCTTGATCGTGGCGGTCTGGCTGCCCGTCGCCCCTGACTCGATGAGATCGGTGTAGAGCGTTCCCTGGCCCAGGTAGACGGTTTCACCGTCGAGTCCGAGCGACTTCAGGGCCCGTTCCTGCACCTCGATGAACCGGTCGCCGATGCGCTTGCGCTTCGTTTCCGGGTCGGTGATGCCGGCCAGGTCGGCCAGGAAATCCGCCTGAGCCTCGACCAGGTGGAAGTTCTGCAGCCCCAGAACCTGGAGGGCGCGCATGACGCCCGCACTCTCGTCGTGGCGCATCAACCCCGAGTCGACGTGGATGGCGTGGACCTGCCCGGGAGGCAGGGCGCGGGCGAGCACGGCCGCGACGACGGTGCTGTCGACGCCTCCCGAGACCAGGACGACGACGGGATTCGAGCCCACCTGCTCCCGGATGGCTGCGATCGACTCGTCGAGGTAGCTGGCGACGGACCATCCGCCGCGACATCCACAGATCTCGAACAGGAAATTGTCCAGGAGCTGGCCGCCCTGGACCGTGTGCGTCACTTCGGGATGGAACTGCACCCCGAAGTGGCGGCGGCCCGGGTTGGCGAACGCCGCCAGCACCCCGTCGGTGGTACGCGCGAGGACCTCGAAGCCGGGAGCCAGGACCTCGAGGCGATCGCCGTGACTCATCCAGACCCGGGTATCGGCATCGAGTCCCACCAGCAAGGAACCCGGTTGCTCGATGGCCAGCTGAGCCCGACCGTACTCCCGGTGGGTGTGGGACACGACCGTGCCACCGCCCAGATGGTTGAGGAGCTGCATCCCGTAACAGACGCCGAGCACGGGAATGCCGCGATCGGTGACGGCCTCGAGCAACCCTTCGACGGGGCGCGGGGACCCCGCCTCGTGGACGCTCGAGGGCCCGCCCGAGAGGATCAGGCCCCGGAGGTCCGACGTGAGGACCCGGTCGAGGGCCGCGTCATGCGGCAGAATCTCGGAGAGCACACCCTTTTCTCGCAGACGTCGGGCGATCAGGGGGGTGTACTGACTTCCGAAGTCCAGGACGGCGATGCGTTCGCTCACGGGTCAGTCGCCGAAATAGACGCCGGTGGCCTTGGCCGTCCGGACGAGTTCGCCCTCGGGATCGACCAGCTTGAGGCGATCGAGCGCCTGGGACATCGGCACCGAGGTCACGCTGCTGCCCCGGAGGCAGACCATCCGGTCGAACAGTCCCTCGGCGACGAGACGACAGGCCTCGACACCGAGACGCGTGCCGAGGATGCGGTCGAAGGGGGAGGGCGTCCCCCCGCGCTGCAGGTGCCCGAGGACGGTCACGCGGGTCTCGAGGCCCGTCCGCTTGGCGATCTCCTGACCGACCCAGTTTCCGACGCCACCGAACCGCGCGACGTTCTTGCTGACATCGAAGTCCGCGTAGATGGCCTCACCGCCGAGCGGCGCAGCACCCTCGGCCACGACGACGATGCTGTAGCTCTTGCCCGCCTCGGACCGCTCGTAGACGACCTGGGAGACCTTCTCCATGTCGAAGGGAATCTCGGGCAACAGGATGACGTTGACGGCACCCGCCAGGCCCGCTTCGAGCGCGATCCAGCCCGCCGTACGGCCCATGACCTCGAGAACCATCACGCGGTGGTGACTCTCTGCGGTGGTCAGCAGCTTGTCGATGGCCTCGGTGGCCGTGATGAGGGCGGTATCGAACCCGAAGGTCACGTCGGTGGACTCGAGGTCATTGTCGATGGTCTTGGGGACACCGATGACATTCAAGCCCTTTGCGTGAAGCTGGTGGCCGATCCCGAGCGTGCCGTCCCCGCCGATGAGCACGAGCGCATCGATTCCGAGTTCTTTCGCTCGGGCGATGACCTGGTCGGAAATGTCGACCAGGCGCGTCTCGCCGTCGACGACCGTCGGATACTTGAAGGGATTGCCCCGGTTGGTGGTTCCGAGGATGGTTCCGCCCCGGGCGATGATTCCGCGGATGTCGTCGAGACCGAGCGGCATGATGAGGTCGGGCTTCACGAGACCATCGAAGCCGTCCCGGATACCGATGACCTCCCAGCCGTACTCCGAGATGGCCATCTTGGTGACGGCCCGGATGACGGCATTGAGGCCGGGGGCGTCTCCGCCTCCGGTCGAGATGGCGATGCGCTTGGTCACGTGAATTCCTCCGGATCGGGCAAGGTTGTCAACCAACCTACCCGTGACTATGATCGCAAAACGTGGCCAGGACCCGCCATCGCGCCCAGGGCCGCACGATTTCCCCGTACTGTACGCCAGGCCGCCCCCTTCCGCAACCGCACCGAGAGGACTCCATGCCCGAGACCCAGGAAACGTTCGCCCCCGATCAGTCCGGTTCGACCGGTGCGGCTCTGCGGCTGGATTACGCCGGTATGATGGCCCCCGTGGTGGGCCCCACCGGTGGCCTCGCACCGGACGATCTGAGTGCCATGCAGCCCGTTGCGACGCGCGCGCTTCAGGAGATCCTCGAGCGCACGGGGGCAGGGTCGGAGTTCCTGGGCTGGCTCGACCTGCCTGGCCAGTCCGACAGCGAACTCGATGCCCTCCGGGCCGAGGCCGACCGGCTCGCGGCCCTGGGCGACCTTCACGTGGTCCTCGGGATCGGGGGTTCGTACCTGGGTACCCGGGCCACCATCGATGCCTGCCTCCCCCTCCACCGCGACCACCTGAAGCGCGAGGCGCGTCAGGGCCGCCCTCGGGTGCTCTACGGGGGTCATCTGCTGGATGCGGATGCGCTCGCGGGGCTGCTGGCCCAGTTGCCTGAAGGACCGGTGAAGGCGACAGGAGAGGGCTTCACGCTGCATGTGGTATCGAAGTCCGGCACGACGCTGGAGACCTCGGTCGCGACCCGCTTGCTGATCGGCCGTCTCAAGCAGGTGCACCCCACCGACTGGAAGGAGCGGCTCGTCGTCACCACGGACCCCGAGAAGGGGGTCCTGCGCGACCTGGTCCGGCGGGAGGGTTTGAAGAGCTACCCCGTCGCCCCGGATGTGGGGGGCCGCTACTCGGTCCTGTCTCCGGTGGGCCTCCTGAGCGCCGCCGTCGCCGGCGTCGACATCCACGCCCTCGTCGCGGGTGCCCGCGAGATGGCCGCCCGGTGCCGCGAGACGCGCCTCGAGCGGAATCCCGCCCTCATGCACGCGGCCTTGCAGGTCCTCTCGGCGCGGGCGGGACGCACGGTGTCCGTCATGGCCGCCTGGACCCAGCGGCTGGAGACCGTGACGTTCTGGTATGACCAGCTCGCGGCCGAGAGCATCGGTAAAGACGGTCAGGGACGCGTCCCCGTCGCCACCGTCAACACCCGCGATCTGCACAGTCGGGGCCAGGAGATCCAGGACGGGGCGCGCAACTGCGTGGTCACGAACCTCGTGGTCGAGCGGCCCGACACGGCCCTTCAGCTCCCCGACGCCGCCGGTTACGACGATGGCCTCGGCTGGCTGAACACCCGGGACCTCCACGAGATGACGCTCAAGGCCCATGCCGGGACGAGCTTCGCGTACCAGCGCGACGGGCGCCCCACCATGACCCTCTTCCTGCCCAGGCTCGATGCCCATGCGCTCGGCCAGCTGTTCTTCCTGTTCGAGTTCAGCACGGTGGCCGAGGGCTACATGCTCGGCATCAACCCGCTGGATCAGCCCGGTGTCGAAGCCTACAAGCGGTTCATGCTCGGGAACCTGGGCAAGCCTGGCCTGGAAGACGCCCGGCAGGAGTTCGAGGAGCGCCCGATCCCGCCGGCGGGCACGTTCGAGATCGGCTGACGATTCAGAGAACGTCGAATCCGGGGTCATCCGGGGCGATCGCATCCAGATCGTAGACGACCTGCCCCGGATCGGGGTCGTGAAAGGGCCGGTACGCCCTGCCCGGATGTTCGACCATGGCCAGCATCCCGCACCAGCCCAGGATGTTCACATGGGGACCGTCCTCATCTCGCAGCGACCGGTTCCAGCAGACGGCGGCCTCGGACTCCTGCCCCTTCTGGCGATAGAGATTGGCGAGATTCTTTCGGGGTTCCGAACGGCCGTCCGAGGCAGACACGGCTCGAACGAAGCATCGTTCGGCCTCGTCGAACGCTCCCCCGCACGCCAGCGAAATGCCGAAGTTCACCAGGCCCGGTGCCCAGGCTCGAGCGTGCCGCAAGGCAGCCTCGAGCGTCTGACGCGCCTCGATGGGCCGATCGAAGGCCAGATGGATCAGGCCCAGGTTGGTCATCGGTTCGGGGCTCGGAGGCGCACCGGAAAGCACCTTGACCCAGCAATCCTGAGCCGAGCGAGGATCCCCGAGCATCCAGTACGAGACACCGAGATTGCTGACGATGGCCGCACGCACGGCCGACGTGGCAGCGTCGTCACGGGCACGGTCGAGATCGAGGATTCTCGCGGCGGCCCCCCACTGGTGAAGGGCCAGTTCCCAGTCGGCCACCCGCGCCGCATGATGCCCCAGCAGGAAAAGCGCGGCCGAGTGCTCGGCATCATCGGCCTCACACGTGGCAAGCACCTTGAGGGCATCATCCCGGGAACCGCAAGCGGCGTAAGCCTCTGCGAGGCGGATGGTGGGGCGATCGAAGCCCGGCCATTCTGGCGTCACGGAACCTTCCTCCCGGCACGTATCCGGCTGCGGATGCGT
>JBIIHZ010000140.1:0-5690 GCA_044235265.1 Candidatus Sericytochromatia bacterium | reverse complement strand
GCGTCTCTTCGGCCATGGCCGTCTCGCGAACACGGGCTACCTGTCGATCCTGCCGGTCGACCAGGGCATCGAGCACTCGGCGGGCGGCTCGTTCGCCTCGAACCCGCTGTTTTTCGACCCCGAGAACATCGTGAAGCTGGCCGTCGAAGGCGGCTGCAACGCCGTGGCATCCACCTACGGCGTGCTGGCCTCGGTGGCGCGCAAGTACGCGCACAAGATCCCGTTCGTGGTGAAGATCAACCACAACGAGTTCCTGTCCTACCCGAACACCTATGACCAGGTCCTGTTCGGCACGCTCCAGGATGCCGCCCGCATGGGGGCCGCCGCCGTCGGCGCGACCATCTACTTCGGCTCGCCGGAGTCCCGGCGCCAGATCGTCGAGGTCGCCAAGGCCTTCGAGATGGCCCACGAGCTCGGCATGGCGACGATCCTCTGGTGCTACACCCGGAACTCGGCCTTCAAGACCGACGAGCACGACTTCCACGTCTCGATGGACCTCAGTTCGCAGGCCACGCACCTCGGCGTGACGATCAAGGCCGACATCATCAAGCAGAAGCTGCCCGAGGTCCATGCCAGCGGCTACCAGACGCTCAAGTTCGGCAAGACCGACAAGCGCTGCTTCAGCGAGCTCTCGACGGCCCACCCCATCGACATGACCCGCTTCCAGGTGGCCAACTGTTACATGGGACGCGCCGGACTCATCAGCTCGGGCGGCGCCTCCACGGGTGCCAGCGACCTGGCCGATTCGGTCAAGACCGCCATCATCAACAAGCGCGCTGGTGGCATGGGCCTCATCCTCGGCCGCAAGGCCTTCCAGCGCCCCTTCGAGGAGGGCGTGAAGGTCCTGCATGCCGTCCAGGACGTGTACCTCGATCCGGGCGTCACGATCGCCTGAACGCCGTTCCGCTCCGGAAAGAGGCCCCCGCGTCCGGGACGCGGGGGCCTCGACTCGTGGGGACGTCGGGCAATCAGAGCGCGACGCGCCCTCGCTCCCGTAGCGGGCGCGTCTCGAGACGGCTCTCGATCGCCGCGCTGACGAGACGCACGAAGATACCCGGGTTCTTGCGCAGATACTCGATGAGAGGACGCCTGGGCAAGCGGTAGAGCGTGCCGCCCCGGACCACCCGGTAGGCATATCCGGAACGCCGCCGGGCCTCCAGACCCGCCACCTCCCCGATGACGTCCCCCCGCACCGCGAGGGCCTTGCGCCGGTCCCCCTCGAGGATCTCGACCTCGGCCCCGTCGAGCAGGAAACAGCCGGGAAGCGAGGCCCCCTCCTCGACCAGGACCTGGCCTTCCTGGACATGGTCGTCCACCAGGAGCCCCAGCAGCTGCGTGAGCTGGGTACTCGTGAGTTCCCCGAAGAGGGTGGACTCCTCGACCACCCGGGCGGCGTCGATCGCGCGCATGCGCGCCAGGTTTCGCAGGGTGGCGGCGATCTCGGACCCGCGGATGAAGTACAGGAAGTCACGACGATCGAGCGTGAGGACCTCCAGATCGGTCCGGGCATGCACGTCTGCCGTCCGGGGGGTATCGAGGATGAGGGCCGTCTCGCCGAAGTAGTCGAGGGGACCGTAGTGCTTGAGTTCGCGGCCCTGCCGGCTCACGACGGCCATGCCGCGCCGGATGACGTAGAAGCGGTCGGCCCGGCTCCCCTCGGCGATCACGAGTTCCCCGGCCCGGAAGGCCTCCCGGCGGGCCATCTGGAGAAACTCGCTGGCCTTGTGGATGGGAAAATCCCGGAACAGATCGACCCCGGCCAGCACGTCCAGTCGGGCGATCGCCTCGCTCGAAGGCGGCGGCGCGGCCTCGAGCACGACCGTCCCCTCGAGGCCGTTCGGGGCGACCCGCAGACCGGACCCCGGCGGGAGCTGTCGCTGCTGCGTGTGGACCAGGAGCAACTTCTGCTTGATCTCGGGATCGAGGTCGGCCAGCACCGCGGCATTGGTATGGATGGGCGGGACCCCTGACTCGTGCACGACCAGGTCGTGATGCCACGGGAAGTCGAGCAGCTGGTCGCGCCGCGCCTGAGAGAGGATGCCCAGGGCATACATGCGCTCGATGGTGGCCGGATCGTGCAGGGTGTCCGAGGTGTACACCATGCTCTTGCCACCCTGGAAAACCTGGAAGCCGACGGTCGGGACCGAGTGCAGGGTGTACTGGAACCAGAACTCGGCCCCGTGGATGCGGACTGGCTCACCCACCGTGAGGGGCACGAAATCGAACAGCCGCTCGAAACGACGCCGGTCGATCCCGACGAGGGGACGGTACTTCCGGATGAACGAGCCCAGGACCGTCCGCGTGGTGTACAGCTTGATGCGCCCCTCGCAGAGGATCTTCTGGAGGATGCCCGAATCATGGTCCGCGTGGCAGTGGGTCAGGATCACGCTGTCGATCAGCTTGGGGTTGAGCCCGTTCTCTCGCATCCACTCGGTCGTGTCGACGGGAGGATCGACGAGGATCCCGTGCCCCCGCACCCACAGGATGAAGCCCGAAGTCCGGGTGGACGGGTCAAACCCGTGCCCCGTCCCGATGAACGTGATCCCGAAATGCGGGGGCTCGAAGGTGACGGCCTCGGACACGACGACGGGAACGGCGGGAGCGAAGATGTCGTCCGGTTCGACCTCCGCCACGATCCGGTCGTCCTCGAGGACGGTGAACCGGTCACCTCCCCGGTGATGGACCGTGACGTCCCCGACCCGGGCGTTCCCCTCCCGGTCGAACGAGATGAAGCGGACGAGGTTCTCCAGCTCGAGCCGATGCCCGGGACGGCTGGCATCCATCCGGAAATAGGCGAGTTCGGCCCGGAGGTCGGGGAGGTCGGCCGGGGGGAGACCGGGTGGCAGATCGAGCGAGACGTCGACCTGGGCAGGACCGAAGACCGCCTCACGCAGGACCGACTCGATCTGGCGGCGCCGAGAGGGGGAACAGATCACCGTGACGGGCTGATGATGAAAGAAGCAGTGAAAGTAGGACGGAAACTCGAGATCCGCGTAGGAAACCCCACGAGCGGGGTCGAACATCCGGCCCGGGATGACGAAGACCCGGGGAACGCCCCCGGCGTCATTGAGCGTGTCCTTGATGGTCTCCGGTACGGCCCCGAACTGGATCCGTCCCACCGCGGTATCGACCATGGCACCCCCGCGGGGTAATCGGACCACATGTCCCGTCCCCATGCACGGGGCTCCTTTCCTCGGTCGAGATCGATCTACCGGCGGATGCACCATACCCGGATCCCGGAGGGGCATCAACATGTCAAACAAAAAACCCGCCCCCGGAAGGGGGCGGGTCCATGATGACCGGCTTTCGGCGCGCTCAGAGCGTCACGGCCGCGCGGGTGGCAGCAGCGACTTCCTCGCCCAGGAGGCGCGACTCGACCTTGGCCCAGTTGAGGTTCTTGAAGACGGCCTCGAGGTACTTGGCGCGCTCCGTGGGCTTGTAGTCGACGGTGAAGGCGTGCTCCCAGATGTCGATCACGAGGATCGGCGAGAAGCCGACGAAGTTGCCTTCCTCATGCAGCGTCACCCAGTTGTTCTGCAGCTTGCCGGTGAGGGGATCCTGGCAGAGGATGGCCCATCCCACACCGCGCATCTTGCAGACGGCCATGAAATCCTTCTTCCAGTTCTCGACCGAACCGAAGCTGGCTTCCAGGGCCCGGGCGAGCGCGCCGTCCAGCGGCAGCTCCCCGCCGTCCGCCTTCAGGTTGCTGAAGTAGTACTCGTGAAGGCGCATCCCGTTGTACTCGAAGCCCAGGCGACGCTTGAGCTCGGCGAAGGAAGGGTCGAGACCGTCCGCCTTGCCCTCGGCGACCAGGCGAGCCAGCTCGTCGTTGAGCTTGTTCGTGTTGTTGACGTAACCCGCGTAGAGCGTCTTGTGCTGGGCGATCTGCTCGTCGGAAAGCCCGACGAGACCGGTCAGATCGTAGGCGATCGCCTCGTACTTGGTCAGGGTGGCCGTGGCCATCAGTCACCTCCATGGTGAGGGGGGAGCGGTCGAGCGGCCCTCATTATCACGGGGCGTCCCGGGGCGGTCAAGGAGCGGTTATGATGGGGAAGCATCGACCATCCCGGGGAGGCCCCATGGCCCGCTGGCTCACGAGCCCTGCACTCGAGACGTGGTTCAACCTGCACGAGGCCCGCGCGACCTCGACTCTCGGCATGACGATGGTCCAGGCCCTCACGGGACAGGAACTCGCGGACTTCCTCCCGGCGGGGTGGGGCATCCGGAATCTCGCTCTCGGCTACTCGCCCACCCCCGGCAGCGCGCGCTTGCGGTCCCAGATCGGCGGTCGCCACGACCTGGGCCCCGAGCACGTCCTGCTCACGACGGGGACGACGGAAGCCAATCATTCCGTCCTGCGCGCGATCCTGGGCCCCTCGACGAACGTCGTCCTCCAGGATCCGCTCTACTACGCCTTCGAGAACCTGGCCCAGGCCTGCGGGGCCACGGTGAGGCGCTGGACCGTCCCCCTCGAACCGACCTCCGCGGCCGACATGTCCGCTCTCGAACGCCTGATCGACCACGAGACGCGACTGGTCGTCCTGAATTCCCCCCACAATCCGACGGGGCGTGTCTGGGATGACGAGACCCTCGGCCGGATCGTGCAGCTCGTCGAGGAGACGCCCCATGCGCATCTGCTCGTCGACGAGATCTACCGGCCGACCGCCATCCGGTCCGCCGTGCATCTGTCCGACAGCGTCATCGTGACGGATGGGGTCTCGAAGCGCTGGAGCTTGCCCGGCCTCAGACTGGGCTGGGTCGTCACGCGCTCGAACTGGATGAGCCGCATCCTGGCCGTTCACGAGCATGCCACCTGCTGTCCGGCGCGCCCCTCGGAACAGATCCTCGAGGCCCTCTGGCCCGTGCTCGGCCCGCTCGAGGCCACCCATCGCCAGCTCGCCAGCAGGAACCGGGCGCGCTTCCATGCCTGGATGCAGCGTCAGCGCACGCCGGTACGAGTCGTGCAGGGTCCGGTCGGGGTGATGGCCCTGGTGGCCACCCCCACCCCGGATGATCGCCGGGTGGCGGAGCGGCTCGTCGAGAGCCACGGAGTCTTCACGATCCCGGGCTCGCTCCTGGGCTGCCCTGGATGGTTACGCATCGGGGTGGGCCATCGACACCTGCCCGACCTCGATGAGGCCCTCCAGCGGCTCGAAGAGGGTCTCAAAGCCTGAACCATCCCACCCGGGCCGAAGCCGGGAAACAGGGGGCAGCTTCAGCTCTGGATGAGCCGCTCACCGCCTTCGAGCATCGCATGGTACAGCTCGCGCTGGGGGTCATGCAGGTCGCCCGTGTCCCCCCGGCGCAGGTTGCGCTTGAGATGTTCGGTGTAGGCGTCCACCTGTAATTCGCAGCCATACATCCTGGCCTGGGGAATGGCCGCACCCCGGAGCAGCTCCGGAGTCCCCTCGCTCTCGTAGAGAATGGTCCCGTGGACGACCGTCCGGGTCGTCTCTTCGGTCGCGAGGCGGGCGAAGTGCGCTTGCTGAGCCATGCGACGGACGTGATCCGACTCTGCGAGGCTGCTGGCGAGATGGAAGATCAGCTTGTCATGCCATTCGGGACGATGCAGGAGCTCGAACCAGATGCTGCGGGGATAGCGGTTCCAGTTGATGGCAAACTTGAACCGGTCGAGCTGGACCAGATCGATCTGACAGTACGGAAGCACCTCCCGAAGGGCCCTGAGGACC
>JBIIHZ010000139.1:0-5704 GCA_044235265.1 Candidatus Sericytochromatia bacterium | reverse complement strand
GACCTGGTGGCCGTCCTGGGGCCAGGTATCGGTCCCTGCTGCTTCGAGGTGGGGCCCGAGGTGGTCGCGGCCCTGGACGATGTCCCGGGTGGGGCGGGTGGCCTCTGGCACATCCCGCCAGGCAAGACGAAGGCCCACGTCGACGTGTCCGGAATCAGCGCCCGGTACCTGGTCAGCACGGGGGTCACCGAGATTGACGTGAGGGGGCCCTGTACCGCCTGCGAGCCCGGCCTGTTCTTTTCACACCGCCGGGACCACGGACAGACCGGACGGATGATGGCGGCGATCGCCTGTCGGAGGCCCTGACCCGACAGGCGGCCGGTAGCGTCAGAAGCGGGCGACGGCCGCCGCAGCGTCGACACGTCCGTGACCGTAGCGCGGATCGAAGCCGGGTTCCCCCAGGTCGGTCGCCGACTTCTCGAGGGCCTCGCGAACCTGGACCCGGTTCCAGTCGGGATGCTGGCTGCGGATCAGGCCGCAGACACCGGCCGCGAACGGCGCCGCCATGGACGTGCCGGACAGGCGACGGTAACCGGGCGTGGTCGAACGCAGGTACGTCGGATACGTGGCCAGGATGTCGGCACCGGGCGCCGCAACCGAGACGGTCTTGCCGTAGTTGGAGAACGAAGCCGTGCGATCGCGGGCATCCGTGGCTGCCACCTCGATGACACCCGGGTAGGTCGAGGGCAGATGGGGATGGGCCACCGGGTCATTCTCGCTGCCGTTGTTGCCGGCCGAGGCGCACAGCACCACGTCACGGTCGAGGGCATACTGGAGCGCCTTCTCGAGAACGGGCGACGTGGCATAGATCCCGAGGCTCATCGAGATGACCCGGGCGCCGTGATCCGCCGCCCACACGATCCCGTCCGAGATGGTGGCATTGCTCCCGCCGCCGTTCTCATCGAGCACCTGGACCACCATGAGCCCGCATCCCGGAGCCACACCGGCACCGCCGGTGGCATTGAAGGCCGTGGCGAGCGCGATGCCTGCCGTGTGGGTGCCGTGTCCCTGACCGTCGCGCACGCCGGCCTTCCCGGTCACCACGTTCCAGGTGCTGGTGACCTGGCCCGCGAGATCGGGATGTCCGGGGTCGATGCCGGTGTCCAGGATGGCGATGGTCACGTCCCGCTTGCCCGTCTGGACGTCCCAGGCCTCGCCGACGCGAGCGACGCGATGCGAGAACTGTTCACCCAGCAAGGGATCGTCGGCCTCGCGTTCGAGAACCAGGCGCCGCAAGGGTTCCACCGTCAGGCCCGCACGCTCGAGTTCGACCCGGGCCCGTTCGAGCGAGGTGCCGGCAGGGACCCGGACCACGCGCGCCCCGATGGCCGGAACGCTGCGCTCCACGATCCACCCGGGCTGCAGCCGGTACGACCGCGCCCCCGTGACGACCAGACGACTCTGGCTCGTGCCATCGGCCCGGAAGTCGGCCGCGTCACCGGAATCGAAGGCCTGTCGAGGGGAAAAGGTCTGCAGACCGCATCCGGTGGCCACGAGACTGACCAACCCCACCAGGAAACGTACGTTCATCGACCTGTCCTCCGGACCTCGCATGATTGGAGCCACGACACCACCTCGAATTTACACTTTCATAACCTTTGTTTCAACATTCCGCGTACGACCTGAGATTGCCCCCTTGCCCTCCGGATGTCAAACACTTATTGTGAACAGGGTAAGCTAAGGTTAAGTCTCGGTTTAATCACCCTGGAAAGGATGGCTCCGTGCACGCTCACTCGATCTCCAGGTTCTCGGCGTGGACCCTGGGCTTCGGCTCCCTCTTGCTGTCTGCCTGCGGCGGTCTCGTCCCGGGTCTCGGTGGTCAGGACGCGGTCACGGCGTCTCGCCTGCGCGCGGGTCAGAACGCCTACCAGATTCTTCCCCGCCTGACGCTCTCGGTGCCCCGTCCCGCCTTCCTCGACGTGAAGGCCCTTCGCCCGGGGGAGGCGCCGTCGCTGGTCGCCTGCAGCTTTGGTGTCACGGGTTCCCAGGATGCCGTGCACCAGTTCGTGCAGATCGGCGAACTCGTCCGTCGCTCGCAGCCGATCCGCCCGCTCACGCTGACCCGGGACGTCACCTGGCCGAATGACACGACGGTTGCCCCGGCGGGCGCCCTTCCCGAGGCGGCCCTCGTGGTGGCCGGCGGATTCCTCGTCCCGACCAAGACCGGTGCCATCTCGCTCCTCCCGCTGGAGGGGAATGGCCCCGCGCGGGCCATCACGGCGCCCAGGGCCGGCTGGTTCTACCACCGCGCCATGTGGCGAGACATGAACGCGGACGGCCGCCTCGACCTGGTGACGGCGCGCGGCATCAAGCGCATGACGGGTGGTAGCGAGGGCGAGCTGCTGTGGCTCGAGCAGCCGTCCAGCCAGGCCATGACCAGCACGTGGCGCGAACACGTCCTGGTGAAGGGTCCTGACGTGCACTTCCGCATGGCCGATCTCGACGGAGATGGTCGCGAAGAGATCGTGGCCACGGAATTCTTCTCCCGTCGCCTGTCCGTTCACTGGCAGCAGGGCGATCGCTGGGCCTCGCGTGTCCTGGATGCCGGCGCCACGCTCGGGTCCGCGTTCGACGTCCAGGTCGTCGACCTCGACGGGGACGGTCGTCAGGATCTGCTCGTCACGAATCATGAATCCGGCCGCAACGGTGCCGTGCTCGCCTACGAACTTCCGACCGATTTCAAGTCGTCCAGCGTGGCACCGGTCCGTCACACGCTGTTTGGCAACATCGAGGCTCGCAAGGGCGGCATGAACCCCGCAGCCCCCGGTCAGGCCCTGGCATTCGGCCGGGATGCCGCGACGGGTCGCCCCCTGATCCTCGTCTCGGGCGACGCCTCCCAGAAGGCGCACCTGCTCGTTCCCATGAGCAAGGGCCCCGGCAGCTGGGGCTACCAGGAGCAGACCATCGTGGACGAAGGTTGCACGGTCGGACAGTGCACGGCCAGCGACGTGGATGGCGATGGCAACCCCGAGGTCTTCGTGCCCGCCTGGGAGAAGGACCGGATCGACGTGTTCAGCCTCGTGCCGAACACGCTCACGGCTCGCCGGACGCGCTGAACGCGACGCGGTCCTGAACGGTGACCTTGGCCCCGGTCCGATGGACCGGGGCTACTTGCGGATGCGGTGGATGACGAGAAGCTCCATCTCCCCCTTGCCCTTGAGGTTGACGGTCCCCAGCGTCTCCCCGTCAACGAGATCCTTGACGGTCTCCCAGGCCGTGGCCGTGACGGTCACGCCATCCGCGCGACCGCTGCCCTCGGTTCGGGCCGCGATGTTCACGGTGTCGCCCCAGAGATCGTACAGGTACTGATGGCGACCGACCACGCCCGCGACCACGGGGCCGACGTGAATCCCGACGCGGACGCGCCACGTGGTGCCGATGGTCCGGACGGCCTGGACCATTTCCAGGCCCGCCTCGATGCAGGCGAGGACGGGGTTTTCGACGGGCGACAGCAAACCGGCGGCCGCCATGAAAGAATCGCCTATGGTCTTGATCTTCTGGATCTGACAATCCATCGCGATCTGCTCGAACGACTCGACGAGGGTCTGCAGCTCCCGGACGACCTCCTCGGGGTCCGTCCGATCACAATGCCGGGTGAAGTCCACGATATCGCAGAACAGGACCGCCACGTTCTCGTGACGGCGCGGTTGCACCGTCTGGTCCCGCTTGAGCTCCGCGACGACCTGGCGCGGCATGATGACGTGAATGAGTTCCTCGACGCGCGCGCGCTGAGCCTCGATCTCTTCCCGGGCGCGCGCCTCGAGATCACGCAAGCGCTTCTTCTCGAGGGTGGCGTGCACCCGCGCCCTCAGGATGACCGGATTGAAAGGTTTGGTGAGGTAGTCGTCGGCCCCGAGCTCCAGGGCCTTGACCACGCTGGATTCGTCGTCGAGCGCCGACAGAACGATCACGCTCATCTGGGCGAGTTCCTCGCGCTGGCGGATCCGGCTCAGGACCGTGAAACCATCCATGCGGGGCATGAAGATGTCCAGCAGCACCAGGTCGACGTTGGCCTGGTCGATCATGGCGAGGGCCGTCTCCCCCGAATCGGCCAGCAAGACCGTATGCCCCAGCAGTTCCAGGCGCCGCTTCAGGACGAGCCGGTTGTCCACCTGGTCATCCACGACGAGTATCCGCCCGCGGATGGTGGCCAGGCGCCCGCGATCGCGCTCACCTCCCGGCACGACGGGTGAGGCCTCCACCGAGGGCAGGGGAGCGGGAGTGCCGACCTGCACGTGCATGACCAGGAGTCGCATGCGGTTGCCGGCCAGCTGGATGGAGCCCAGATCCTCGCTGAACTGCGGCACGTGATGGCGCAGCGAGATGATGGTACCCTCGAGTTCATCGAGAGGCGGCAGACACCCGTCCTGGAGTTGCAACGAGAGCTCGACCGGATCGGGAAGGGTCTTCCGGTGCCCCAGGATACGCTGGATGGCTCCGAGCAGTTCGTGTCCGATCGCCACGCAGCGCTGGAGCGCATGCAAGACCGCATCGGGATGGAAATCGGAACTGTCCTGGAGTTCCTCGATCAGGACCTCGCTGTACCCGATGATCGCGTTCAGAGGCGTCCGCAGTTCGTGGCGAACGGGGGCCAGGACATCGACATCGAGACGCGATTCCGTCTCGTCCCGCAGGGGAGATTCCTGCCCGGATTCGGGATCGAAGGGGACCACGGCGTTCATTCCGCGTCGGCCGGGAGCAGGGCCCGGATCTTCTCGAGGAGGCGCTCCAGATCGATGGGCTTGGTGTCGAAGTCATCGCACCCCGCCGCGAGGGCCCGCTCGCGATCCGAGGCCTGGGCGTGGGCCGTGAGCGCGATGATGGGGACGGTTCCCACCTCGGGAGTGGTCCGGATGATGCGCGTGACCTCGAGACCGTCCATCTCGGGCAGGCTGAGGTCCATGAGGATGCAGTCGGGGCGATCGCCTCCGAGGCAATCGAGGGCCTCGCGTCCGAGGGCTGCCGTGGTGACCTCGAAGCCACGCCTCGTGAGGCGTCGGACCAGCAGATCTCGGTTCATCTCGTTGTCTTCGACGATCAAGATGTGAGGCATCATGCACCCTCCACCAAGACCATACCAGAAGCCTCGCCGCCTGGCCCGGCAGCAGACGGCGGTTCAAGAGATGCTTCCGGGAGGAAGACGATGAAACACGACCCGTATCCCGGAGTACTCGTGACGGTGATCTCCCCCCCCATCAGCTGGGTGAGGCGCTGACTGATGACCAGGCCCAGCCCCGTCCCCCCGTACTTGCGAGTGGTCGACGAGTCGGCCTGTACGAAGGGGCGGAACAGCCGTGCGAGCTGTTCGGGGGTCATGCCGATCCCGGAATCCTCTATCTGGATGGCCACCCGTTCGGACCCCGCCATGCGCCCCACCCCGAGATGCACGATGCCATGGTCGGTGAACTTGAGCGCATTGCCGACCAGATTGAGCAAGACCTGTCGAAGACGCATCTCGTCGGCCATGACGCAGAGATCCCGGGATATCTCGGGCACGTGGAGCGTGTTGCCCTTCTCGCCGGCCAGAGGACGGAGCAGGGCCTGGACCTCGCCCAGGACGTGTGCGACGCTGACCGGTTGCAGATCGACCTCGAGTTTGCCCGCATCGACCTTGGCCAGATCGAGCAGGTCGTTGATGAGACCGAGCAAATGGCGCCCCGCCGCACGCACCTTCTCGAGGTCGGGGATCATCTCATCGCCCTGC
>JBIIHZ010000138.1:0-5705 GCA_044235265.1 Candidatus Sericytochromatia bacterium | reverse complement strand
GGCCTCGCACAGGGGGGCGAGGGGGCCGTTGCGCGTCTCGGCGATCGCCACCCTCTGGCCGAGGTAGCGGTCGCTCGTGAGCGTGTCCTGTCCGGCCGTGACCGTGACGCGGGTCTGGAGAGCCGGGAAAGGCACGGCGATCGCCGGGTGCCCGTGCAGCACCGCGTGTTCGCCGGCCAGGATCAGCTTGGCCGGCGCCGTGGCGACAGTCTCGTTCACCGGTCGTCGCCCGCCTGCATCTCGAGCAGCAGCTCGATCGCGCGGGGCACCTTGATGTCCTGCTCGGCGACCAGACGCTCCGCGATGCGGTCGACCCACTCGCCGCGGGCCCCCGCCGTGACGGCCACCGACCGGGCGTGCAGGGCCATGTGGCCGCGCTGGATGCCCACCGTCGCGAGGGCCCGCAGGGCGGCCATGTTCTGGGCGAGGCCCACCGCCACCGTCACCTCGGCCAGCTCGCGGGCCGTGCGGACCCGCAGGAACTTGAGCGCGACCTGCGCCATGGGGTGGAGCTGGATGGAGCCGCCCACGATGCCCACGGGCATCGGCAACTCGATTTCTCCGACCAGGCAGCCCTCGGCGTCCTTCGACCAGCGGGCCATCGGGGCATAGTGGCCCTCGCGCGCCGCCCAGGCATGGGCTCCGGCCTCGATGGCGCGCCAGTCGTTGCCCGTGGCGATCACGACGGCGTCGATCCCGTTCATGACGCCCTTGTTGTTCGTGACGGCCCGGTAGATGTCACTGGCGGCGAACTCGTAGGCCTTCACGATCCCGTCGACGACCTGTTCACCGGAGTGCTCGGCGGTCTGGAGCACGTGCGGAGGGATGCGGCAGGTGGCCCAGGCCAGGCAGTGGTCCGTGAAGTTCGAGAGGATGCGCAGGAGGACCTTGCCGCCCGTCAGCTCCTCGATGCGAGGCGCGAGCCCCTCGACCATCGTGTTGATGGTATTGGCGCCCATGGCATCCTGCGTATCGACGTTCAGGTGCATCACGAGCATGGTCGAGTAGCTCGAGCGCGGGTTGTCGTTGAGGATGCGCACGTCGAGGCTGCGGGCCCCGCCGCCGCGCTGGACCATCCGCGGGGCGAAGGCGTTGGCGATCGCGAGCAGTTCTTCGCGTGCCTCGAGGAGCGCCTCGCGGGCGGCGGCGAAGTCGGCGCAGCCGATCACCTGGATCTGGCCTATCATCTCGCGACGGGTGCTACCGGCCCGGAACCCCCCGCTCTCGCGGACCAGCTTCGCCATGAACGAGCACGAGGCCACCACCGACGGCTCCTCGATGGCCATCGGGACGATGTATTCCTTCTCGTTGATGAGAAAGTTCAGGGCCACGCCGATGGGCAGCGAGTAGATGCCGACGGCATTCTCGATCATCTTGTCGGCCTGGGCGAGTTCGAGGGCGCCCTGGGACCGCAGCGAGTCGATCTCGTCGCGGGTGAGCTCGTAGGTCTCGGCCAGCTTGTCGATGCGCTCGTCGATCGACAGGCGATAGAAGCCGGAAATGCGCGAGCTTTTCATGGGGACACCTCGGGGGTCGGGGGCGTGGCACGGGCCGGGGAGCATTATACCAAGCCGGACCTGGCCAGGGGCCGCTCACGGCCGGTCGGTCACCGGAACCGGCAAGCGCTCAGGGCACCATCCCGGGAGCCATCGTCTTCACGACGACGTACCCGATGAACGCGACGTAGAAGACCGCACCCAGCAGCAGGGCCTGGAGGGTCATCCGACCCGTACGCCGCACCTGCAGGTACTGGAACATGCCGGCGAGCCAGGCCACCCCGGCCGCGATCATGCTCGACCCGGAGAGGTGCCAGGGCGTCAGCCACAGGCCCACCGTGACGGGGATGCAGCTCTGGAAGACCATGGCTCCGGTGACGTTTCCGAGCGCCAGGGTGTCCTTGCGAGCGCGGATCCAGAGGACGCTGTTGAACTTCTCGGGCAACTCGGTCGCGACCGGCGTGATGACCAGCGACAGGATGAGCGGGGAAGCGGCCAGCAGGGTGGCCAGGTGCTCGACGCGGCCGACGAAGAAGTGGGCGGCCAGCGCGATCCCGAGCAGCGACACGACGACCTGGGTCACGACGAGCGCAAGGGGCGGATTGTCGTGGTTGCGTCCGAAGTGGAGGGCTTCGGGCATCCCGGACAGTTCGCCCGGGTCATCGAGGGTCTTCTTGACGTAGTAGGCATAGGCGCCGAGCAGCGCCACGCCGAGAGCGAGGTGAAGCGGTCGCGAGGGGATGAAGCCCGCGGCGATCGCCGGCGTGAAGCAGATCAGGAAGAACCTCAGGTCGCGCTCCATGACGACGCCATCGGCCGTGACCTCGAGCGTCCGCAGCCCCTGGCGGGCGGCCACGAGCACGGCGACTCCGCTCACGCCCATCGCGAGCGTCGAGAGCATGAACGGGGCCCCCACGATGGCCCCGAGCGCGACCTCGCCCCCGCCGGCCTGACCCATCCACGCCGAGGCGGCGAGAGCCACCAGCGGGACGAGCGTCTCGGGCAGGGCCGTACCGACGGCGGCGAGCACGCTGCCCACGGCACCCTCGTTGAGCCCTAGCTTGTGTCCCAGCCACTCGATGGCGTTGGTGAATGCCTCGCAGGCATAGAGCAGCCCTGCGATGAGCAGGGCGAGCATCAGCAACGTGACTCCGATCGACATGGTCAGTCCTTCTGGTCGGGGGTGGGGGCTTCCAGGCCCGCGAGGGAGGCCGTCCCGCCGGGCGTCCGCGTGGAAGCCTGGGGGTTGGCCTTCATCATCTCGGTGAGGAAGCGGGAGGGGGTGACGCTCTTCTTCGCGCCGAAGGAGGCGCGCTCGTGACAGTGACTGAGCTGGAGGTACCGCCGGGCCCGCGTGATGGCCACGTAGGCGAGGCGGCGCTCCTCGGCGAGGTTGCCCTCGTCGACGGCGACCTGGTAGGGCAGGGTGCCCTCCTCGACGCCCACCACGAACACGGCGTCCCACTCGAGGCCCTTGCTGGCGTGGATGGTCATGAGCTGGACGGCATCGTCGTTCTTGGCCTGCCGCGGACGCATCTGGTTGTCGAGCATCTCGAAGAGGTTGTAGATGCTCTTCGGGGCCCAGCGCGTGACCTGCTCGTGGAAGATCGAGAGGCAGTCCAGCTTCTGACGCGCCTTTTCGCCCTTTTTCTTCTCGAGCTGCTCGCGGGCCTGGGTGTCCTTGAAGATCGTCATGACCAGGTCGGCCACGGTGCCCGGGTGGCGCCGCCAGCCGTTGACCATCGCGACCGTGCGGCGGATGGTCTGGGTCTGGCGGATGTCCTGGATGGGCACGCGCTCGATCTCGAGACACGCCTGCCACAGCGAGCCACCGTTCCGCTCCGTCGCCACTTTCAGCAGGGACATGGCGTCGTGCGAGATGCCCACGCGGCGCAGGAGGCCCTCGAAGGAGACCTCGGCCAGCGGGTGGACCTTCGGGAGGGCCAGGCGCAGGCAGGCCAGGAGGTTCTGGATCTCGGCCTGCTGGTAGAAGTTGTCGGACTTCTTGACCGTGAAGGGGATCTGGGCCTCGGTGAGGGCCCCAAGAATGGGCATGGCCTGGGCGTGGGTCCGGTAGAGGATGGCCATTTCCTTCGGCGGCGTCCCCTCGAGGGCCAGCTCCTGGATGCCCTTCACGACGGCCTCGGCCTCGCCGAAGCCGTCGAGGGCCTTGAGGTTGCGGATGCGTTGACCGTCCTTCGAGCGACCGGCGCGGATGGTCTTTCGGATCTGGCGCGAGTTGTAGCCGATGAGGTTGTTCGCAAGCGTGACGATGCCCGGCGTCGAGCGGTAGTTGGTCTCGAGCGTGATGCGCCGAGCGTGCGGGTAGTCCTGCTCGAAGTTCAGGATGTTGTCGAGATCGGCCGCGCGGAAGCCATAGATGCCCTGGGCGTCGTCCCCCACGACGAACAGGTTCTGCTGCGGGTCGGCCAGCAGCTTCATGAGCGTGTACTGGGCCTTGTTGGTGTCCTGGTACTCGTCGACGAGCACGTGGGTGTAGCGCGACTGGATGGCGTGACGCACGTCGGGCTGGGTCTGCAACAGCTCGATGGCGAGGCCGATCTGGTCGTCGAAGTCCAGGAGGTTCATGCTCCGGAGCCGGCGCTGGTAGTCGAGATACATCTTGGCGAACCGCATCTCGGCCTCGTCGGCCGTGATGCGCCCGACCTTGCGGGCGTCGGCGAGGGTGGCCTTGGCCCAGGAGACGTACTGGCCGAGGTCCTCGTGGCGCAGGTCGAGGGCGTCGTGCTCGCGCAGCAGCAGGTCGAAGAGCGATCGCTGCGTGCTCTCGACCAGCAGGTGCGGCTTGTCGACGGTGAAGCCCAGGCGGCGGTAGTGGCCCTCGAGGAGCTTGAGGCCCAGCGAGTTGAAGGTGCAGCAGGTCAGGGCTTCCGCGGCCTTCTTCGAGCCCAGGACGCGCGCGACACGGTGCTGCATCTCGGTGGCGGCCTTGCGCGTGAAGGTGACGGCCAGGATGCGGTCGGCCGTCACCCCGCTGCGGATGAGGTTGGCCAGGCGGCGCGTGAGGACGGTGGTCTTGCCGGAGCCCGGAGCGGCCACGACGAGGACGGGGCCGTTCAGGGTGGCCACCGCATCCTGCTGGTCGGGGTTGAGGCCTTCGAGCAGGGGGCTGAGGAGGGCGAGCTGGGACAAGGACCCTCCTGCAAGGACGAACGAGACGATCTCCATGGTACCAAATGGCCGTCCGGGCACTCAACCTCGGGTATGATGCGGGCATGCCCAGGATCGGAGACGCTGCGGGGAACGATCCCCTGCCCACGACGTTTGCCTCCCCCGCTCGCCCGGCCGCTCCGGCCGGCGGGGCGGAGTCGTTCCAGCATGCCGTGAGCGGGGCGCAGCACCACCATGCCCAGGGACAGCCCGATCTCGAGCCCGAGGCCGCCTTCTACGAGGTGGATCGGTCGGTCCAGATGCTGCTGAAGTCGCCCGTCATGGCGCACGTGGCGGCCTTCCGGCAGGCGATCGCGAAGTTCCTGAAGGTTGTCCAGCCGCGGCTGGATCGGGCGGATTCGAAGACGGACCGGAGGAACCGGACGCTCGTGATCCTGCGGGAGATCGACCGGAAGCTGGCCGAACTGACGGATAACATCGTGAATCAACTCATGGGGCCGGTGGAACTCGCGGCGTCGATCGACGAGATCCGGGGGCTGCTCATGGACCTGCTGGTCTAGTCACGACGGGACATCCGGCGATTCCTTGCCCTCGGGGTGAAGCTCTGGTAAAGTGATGAACGTCTGCTGCATCCCGCTGGGTGCCGTCAGGTTTTCCAGACGCGGTAGATGATCGGGGCGTAGCGCAGCTTGGTAGCGCACCACTTTGGGGTAGTGGGGGTCGTGGGTTCGAATCCCGCCGCTCCGACTGGTATATCCGGACCTTGTCCGGGTGAATCAACAGAACGGGTCTGCCTGGCTTCTACGGGCAGGCCTTTTTTGTTGCCGAGGGCGGTGCCACCCTCCGCGCGCCCGGACCGGTCCACGTGGTATATCACGACGAGTCCGCGCCTTGTCCCTGGAGGTCCACCCGCCATGTTGCGTTCCATTCTTGCCCTGCTGGGCCTCGCCGCCCTCGCCCTGTTCCCCGCGATGCCCGCTTCCGCCGGGGCTTCTGCTCCCTGGGACATTTCCCTGAAGACCCTCGCCGGCAAGCCGACCACGCTGGCCCCTTGGCGTGGCAAGGTCCTGCTCATCG
>JBIIHZ010000137.1:0-5753 GCA_044235265.1 Candidatus Sericytochromatia bacterium | reverse complement strand
CGTCGAGAAGATGATCATCGCCAGCGACAACCAGGCCACCAACCAGCTCATCGACCTGGTGGATCCCTCCCGCAAGCGGGTCTCGGCGACCATGAACGAGATCGTGGGCAACAGCGACATCCGGCTCTACAACGCGATGTACGCGCAGAATCCGCAAAGGAAGAACCAGGGCAGTGCGCGGGCCTTCGCCATGCTGCTGAAGCGGATCGAAGAAGGCCAGGTCATTTCCCCCGGGGCCTCCGCCCGGATGAAAGCCATCATGGGGCTAAATGCGGACGACTCGATGATCCAGCGAGGCCTGAACCAGGCCGGTCTTCAAGGACGTGCCCGCCTCTACAACAAGACGGGTGGCACCTCGGTGGCGTTGAACGACGCCGGCATCATCGAGGTCGGCGACCGCCGGTACGTGCTCTCCATCTTCACCCCGCAGGACGCAGGCGGGAAAGAGCCGGCCGAGCGCCGCCTTGCCGCGGTGACCCGGGACCTGGTCCAGTTCCTGGAAGCACGGCAAGCTCGCGAGGCGACGGACCCGACCGCGGTGACGGCACCGACCTCGAGCCCGGAACGGCCCTGAGCCGGGCTCAGGGCAGATCGAACAGCAGGACCTTCATCGTTCCCTCCGAGACCCACGTCACGGGTCCCGCTCCGGGGCGCAACACACCGCCATCTCCGGCACGACAAGGGCCACCGCCCGGACCCTCGACCTCCCCCGCTCCATCCATCACGTGAAAGTACGTGGTCCGGCCCGCAGGGACCTCGTGGACGAGGGGCAGACCGCTGGCCGCCTCCCCCACGAAAACCCGGGCGTCCTGGGCCAGAGGGATGGGAGCCGCTGGAGGGTCGAGATGGTCGGGGGCTGCGATCGCCTGCCAGCGCCCGGCCAGGCCATCCTCGAACCTCGTCTTCGCGTACCGGGGCGCGATTCCCATGCGGGCCGGGCGGATCCAGATCTGCAGGAAGTGAAGCGGCTCCGTGGCAGACGCGTTGAACTCGCTGTGCAAGATCCCCGTCCCCGCGGACATGGCCTGCACGTCCCCCGCCACGAGCACCTCCCCGTGCCCCATGCTGTCACGGTGGGCGATCGCCCCGGTGAGCACGAAGGTCAGAATCTCCATGTCACGGTGGGGATGGGTCCCGAAGCCTTCCCCCGGAGCGACCGTATCGTCGTTCAGCACCCGCAGGACGGACACCCCCCGGTGCGCCGGGTCGTCGTAGTCGGCGAACGAGAACGTGTGCCAGGTATCGAGCCATCCATGGTCGAAGTGTCCGCGCTCGTGGGCTCGCCGCCAGGTGATCATCCCGTCCTCTTTTCTTGAAAACCGCACCGGTCGATTCCCGGGGTACCATGATGCCATCCGGGCCCCTTCCCGTTCGAGTCCCCGGTCGAGAGGCCGCGATGCCACACCTGCTGATGATCGACAACCACGATTCCTTCACCTGGAACCTGGTCCAGTATTTCCAGCAGCTGGGAGCCACGGTGACGGTGAGCCGTCACGACGCGGTCGACCTCGACGGTATCCGGCGGCTCGATCCCGCCGGCGTGGTCCTCTCCCCCGGTCCGGGGCGTCCCGAGGATGCCGGTATCATGCCCCGGTACCTCGATGAACTGGCGGGGCGCTGGCCCACGCTCGGCGTCTGCCTGGGGCACCAGGCGATCGCGATGCGGTTCGGCGGGTGCATCGTGCGGGCCCGGGCCCCGGTCCACGGAAAGACCTCCCTCGTCCATCATGCGAACGGGGGGGTGTTCCGGGGGTTGCCTTCACCTTTCCAGGCCTGCCGGTATCATTCGCTGGTCGTGCAGCGCGAGACCCTGCCCGACTGCCTCGAGGTGACGGCCTGGACCGAAGAGGGCGAGATCATGGGCCTCCGCCACCGAACCCTGCCCCTCGAAGGCGTCCAGTTTCATCCCGAGGCCATCTTGACGGAACACGGGCACGCGCTGCTCGAACGATTTCTCGAGCAGGTCGGCCCGGGTTCCCGGGAAGCCCTCATTTCCGGTTCTTGACGTACCGATCGAGGAAAGCGGCACTCGCCGTGAAGCTCTTCATGCGGTTGGCCAGCTTGACCACACCGTGCCCCTCGTCCGGGAAGAGCAGGTATTCTACCGGGTGGTTCTTCTCGCGAAGCTTCTCGACGATCTGGTCGGCCTCGTGCTGGGGAACGCGCGGATCGTTGGCTCCCTGGATGACCATCAGCGGGGCCTGCAGGTCATGCAGGTGCGTGATCGGCGAGACCTCGCGGAGGAGGTCCCGCTGCGTGGCCAGACTCCCGTATTCGGCCTCTCGCTGGGCACGCCGCCAGGGCCCGGTTCGCTCGAGGAAGGTCACCAGATTCGACATCCCCACCGTGTCGATCCCGGCTGCGAACCGGTCCGGCAGCATCGTCAAGGCCGCGAGGGTCATGTAGCCCCCGTAGGAGCCTCCCATGATGGCGATGCGACGTTCATGGGCCAGCCCGTGCTCGGTCAGATAGCGGGCCGCATGGTCGACGTCGAGAATCGCGTCCCGTCGACGCAGCGTGTCGTCGAGGTGGGTATAGGTGCGACCGTATCCCGTACTGCCCCGGATGTTGAGCGCGAGGAGACCGTACCCGCGGCTCAGATAGTACTGGAACGAGGCCGCGAAATCGGGCCGTTCCTGGGATTCCGGCCCCCCGTGCACGTAGACCACGAAAGGAAGCGGCCCCGCCGGAGCCCCCTTGCCCGGGACGTACAGGTAGGCCGGAATCTGCCGACGATCGAAGCTCTCGTAACGGATCACGGCGGGGGTCACGAAACTGTCGCGCGTGACCCCGGCCAGCGCGCTGCGCGTCAGTCTGCGCGGGGCCCCCGTCCCCTCGAGGATCCAGACGTCCGCCGGATCCTTCGGACCGCTGAACGTGAAGGCCAGGCGCTTGCCATCCACGGACCAGTCGAGGTCACTCAGAACTCCCTCGAGCAACGTCTTCACCAGCACGTCCTTGCCCGTGGCCGTCTCGCGGATGTGCAGATCGCTGTAGCCGTCCCGGTTGACCAGGTAGGCGAGGCGATCGCCCGCCTCGGTCACGACGAGGTCTTCGCAATCTGCCCGGTCGGGCACCAGGAATTCCCAGCGCGCGGCAGGGTCCTGCCAGCGCAGCCTGGCAAGCGACTGGAACTCGCGCCCCTCGTCGGTCAGGGCGTACAGCAGGCCGTCGCGTCCGAAGGACACCGAGCCGTAGGTGGCGTCTCCGCGGTGCGGCGTCAACAGACGACTCTTGCCGCTCACGACGTCCAGGACGTAGAGGTTCTCGTTCGAGGGCGTCAGCGTGTCGGCAAACACGAGCGTCTTGCCGTCCGGGCTGAAGGCCCTGGCCGAGAGATTGCCGTCTTCACGGGGGCCCTTCAGGAGCACGGCCCGGTCGGACGGGATCTGCATGACGTACAGGTCGAAGAACTGCGGGTGGCGCGCATTGCTCGCGAAGGCGATCGCCTTGCCGTCGGAGCGACACGCCCCGAGCGAATGGATGGCCCTGGGATTCCGGGTGAGGGCCCGGATCTTCTTGCCATCGGGACTCATCCAGTAGAGTTGCGTCCGCTCGTCACCGCCACGATCCCGCAGGAAGATCCAGCCACGACCGGCCGGCAGACGGTGGACCTCCGTGACCTTGTCGTCCTCGAACGTCAGCTGTTCCGGCCAGCCTCCACCCGAGGGCACTTTCCAGAGTTGCGGCGTCCCCGTGATGTTGGTCGAGAACACCACGCTCTCGCCGTCGGCACCGAAGACGCCTCCGCTCGCGGAGCGGATCTGGAGATATTGCTGGATGGTCGGCAGATCGGCGCGTGCAGGCAGGACCCAGCCCGCCGTGAGGGATGCGGCGATCGCCGCGATGACAGCCTTCGAGCCGCGCATGGAACCTCCGGAATGGATATCAGGTCGAACTGGAACCGCGCGCGAGCAGGATGCCCGCGACGACGATGAGCGAGCCCCCGATCCAGGTTCCCCATCCCGGAACGTCACCGAACACGACGATTCCGAGCAGGGCGGCGAAGAGCGGGGTGAACAGGGAGACGATGCTGGCGGGGGTGGCACGGGCCATGCGGTAGCCATGGGTCATGAGGACCTGCGCCACCGTGGCCGTCAGGGCGACACCACCCATCGCGAGCCAGCCGGACGGACTCGGTCGCTCCAGGTGCGTCCAGGCGAGAGGAACGGACAGCACGGTCGCGACCAGCGAGAAGAACCAGACGATCGTGAGCGGGTCGTTCTCCGCGGTGGCGCGCTTGACGGCCACGTACGCCCCGGCTGCCAGCACCCCCGAGCCGAGACCGAGCACGATACCCGGCTGGAAAAGCCCGCCGCCGGGATGGACGAGAACGGCGACTCCCCCCAGCCCCAGGACCAGGGCCAGGCGCATCCCCGGGGTGATGCGCTCCCGCAGGAGCCATCCCGCCAGGATCGCGGTGAAGAACGGTGAGGTGTAGTTCAGGAACACCGCATCGGCAAGTGACAGGCGAGCGATCGCCTGGAAATAGCAGACGAGGGCTGCCCAGCCGAGGGCGCCGCGTGCCAGCAACCAGGGCACCTGACGGGGAGGATGGCCGGGTGGCCGCACCAGGATCATGGCCGTCGTGACCAGCAAGCCTCCGGCGGCACGGACCAGGGTGATCTGCTCGACGGGAAGCGACTGCCCTGCCAGCTTGACGCACAGCCCCATGAGTGCGAACAGGGCACTCGAGGCCACCATGCAAGCCAGGCCCAGGGCTTCCGACTCCCGGAGGGTGAAAACGCGCTCGCGAACAGGCCACAGACCAACCATCATCACGATCCTAGCACGTCCGGCGACCGGAACCCCGGACGGGATGGAGTATACTGATGGGTGGTGCTGCTGGACCCGGCGAGGACGCGAGCGTGGTGAATCCCCGTCCCTTTGACGATCAGGCCCTCGAGGCCGAACGGATCAGGACCACGGCCTTCGTTGACGGGGTCTGCGAGCGCCTCGGCTGGGAACGCCACCACGACCCGGGCGTGGTGGAAGCCATCGAAGTCGGGCTGAGCCGCAACATGCTCGCGTTCGGGGCGAGGTTCTGCCCGTGTTACATGCCGGGTTCCTACTTCAAGGACGATGGCAAGAAGAACCCGGCGGCCATCTGTCCCTGTCCGGCGGCAGTCCGGATGGATCTCGACCCGGCGGGCGCCTACGGCCCCTTCGAGACCCGGGAACTCCTGGAATCCCGGACACGGGACTGGCCGGCGCCAGGTCCGATCGAGCAACGGGACGACGGCTGGTACATGGTCAGCCCGCATCCCGGGATAGACCACTGAATGATTTTCGTCCGGCCCGGTTCGGGCTGGAACCCCTGACCCACCGGGCCTGCCGGATCGTCCGCAGAGCCCCATTCCCCGGTCCCCACCGGAACAGAGAACCGAGCGCATGCCACCGACCCCGGCCCGATATCACACGTCCCTGCACACCCCAGGCACCTGGCCTGACGTCGTTCTGCCTGCGATCGCCATGGTCGGTCGCTCGAACGCCGGGAAGAGCAGCTGGATCAACCAGCTCCTCGGCTACAAGAACCTCGCGCGTACCAGTTCGGAGCCGGGCAAGACGGCGGCCCTGAACGTCTACCGGATCGAAGACCGCTTCGACATCATCGACCTGCCCGGTTACGGGTTCGCCAGGGTGTCGATGAAGGAGCGACAGGCCTGGAAGCATCTCATCGAGCGGTTCCTCGAGACCTACCCGCGGCTGCATGGCGCCCTGCTGGTCATCGACCTGCGCCAGCCGCCCAGCCC
>JBIIHZ010000136.1:0-5756 GCA_044235265.1 Candidatus Sericytochromatia bacterium | reverse complement strand
TTCTCCCACGCCTGCTCCCACCGCAGCTCCCACGCTGGCGCCGGCCACTCCCCGTCCGACCCTGGCCCCCACTCCTGCACCGACCCTGGCTCCACCGGCTCCCGTGCCCACCGCGGCTCCCACGGCTGCGCCGTTTTCTCGCTTCGTGCCGGTGTCCGGATTCAGCAACACCATCGGTTACGGCCTCGCAGATGCGACGGCAGCCGGCAGCCGGGTGCTCGGCCGCCAGCTGACGGATGGCACCAGGTTTGCCGGTTTCCCGCAGGGACAGCTCAAGTGTGAAGGTCTCTGGGCCACCGGTGCCCGGGGTTCAGGCGTGCTCGTGGCCGTCATCGATTCCGGGCTCCAGACCGCGCACCCCGACCTGTCCAGCAACGTCTGGGTCAACGCGACCGAGCGGAACGGCGTCGCGGGCCGCGACGATGACGGGAACGGTTTCGTCGACGACGTGAACGGGTGGAATGCCATCCTCCAGTCCGGGGTCGTCCAGGATGACAACGGGCACGGCACCCACGTGTCGGGGACGATCGCGGCGCTCGACAACGGGGTGGGCGTACTGGGCGTGGCTCCGCAGGCCAAGATCATGAGCGTGAAGGTCGTCGGGTCCGACGGGTCGGGGTCCCTGAGCTCGTTCATCGCGGGTCTCGACTATGCCGTTCGCAACGGGGCCAAGGTGATCAACATGTCCCTCGGTGGGGGGCAGGGTTCCCCCATCGAGGACGAGGCGCTCTCGGCCGCTGCCCGGGCGGGTGCGGTGCTCGTGATGGCCGCAGGGAACGATGGCCTCGCGTCGCCCGATGCCCCGGCTCTGTACGCCTCTCGCTTCGGGCTGGCCGTCGGGGCAGTCGATTCGACCGGCGCCCAGGCGTCGTTCAGCAACCGGTCCGGCTTCACCTCGATGGGCTATGTCACGGCTCCCGGTGTCCAGATCGTGTCCACGTATCTGAATGGCCAGTATGCCCGCATGTCCGGGACCTCGATGGCCTCGCCTCATGTGGCAGGACTCGCGGCCCTGCTGTGGTCAGCCAGGCCCTCTCTGACGGCGGCGGAGGTCGAGGCTGCCATTTACCAGACGGCCACCCGTCGCTGAACCTGAGAAGAAGGCCCCGGTTCCGGGGCCTTCTTCTTTTGCCTTCTATCACCCCACGTTGTTGACGAAGATGATGTTGGCGATGCGTTTCTGGCGAGCGCCGTGAGCCCAGTCGGGCGGATCGTGCGCGATCGACACGTCGTAGAAATGGTTGGGGTCGATTCCGGAGGGGTCACGACCCGCCAGGGCCTCCCGCGCGATCTCGAGCGTGGTTTCCCAGTTGGGGATCCGTCCGGGGTCCTGGTAGAACTGGCGGAAGTTGTCCGAGTTACCGGAAGCGTGTCCCATCCCGAAGCTCGAGAGGAACATCGGCTGGTTGCGGATGACCTCCATGATCGACTCGCCGCGATCGACGGCCGTCCTGGCGATGACATAGCCGATGCCCACGGCGGACTCCCGGTAGGCGCGGTTGCCCGTATCGAGATATTTCGAGATTTCTCCCCGGGCCTCGGCCGCGATGGCGCGGGCCAGGTAGCGGACGTCGTTCTCGCTCCAGCGTCGGTTCCAGGGATTCGTCTGGACGGCCGACGCACGGCTGACGGGCGCGGGAACGGGGGGAGTGGGAACCGGAGCGACCTGGGGAACATACGACCCGGAAGGTGCCATCGCGCCCAGGTCCACGTAAGTCTGACCCGAGATGCCGGGCTGTTGCTGCCCGTTCGGAGCCGTGACGGTGGGCTGCCAAGGGGTCTGATTCGAGGGGATGTACGCATCTCGCGGAGCCCCGGGCCAGGGAGTGGTGATGCCCTGGGGCACCATGATCGTTCCCGATGGCACCGGCTGGACCATGCCTGTGGCAGGAGCCTGGGCGCCTTGTCCCTGCAAGGTCTGGACGATCTGGCTCAACCTGCCGAGCTGGGACTGGTAGGAGTAAGTTTCGACTGGCATGACGACCTCCCTTCCTGCCATGGGGTATCGCGCGTCTCGTCATGTAATCGGTAAAGCCGGGGTGAAGTATCGGTGAACAATCGACCAAATCAACCGGTTCGAACGCGCGCGGGGTGGGTACAAGCCGGTGAGCAGGAGGCATTCGTGGAATCACCGCTCGTCTTTCGCGACGTCAGCTACCGGTTGCCCGATGGCCGCTGGTTGCTCGAGGATCTCGATCTCGAACTCGGGGTCGGTCAGACCCTCGTGCTCCTCGGCCGGAGTGGATGTGGCAAGACCACGACGATGAAGCTCATCAACCGGCTCCTGGAGCCAACGCGTGGCCGCGTCGAGGTAGAAGGGCGCCCCACCCTGGAGTGGGACGTCATCGCCCTGCGCCGGCGCATCGGTTACGTCCTCCAGGACGCCGGCCTCTTTCCGCACTGGACCGTCCGGGAAAACGTCGGTCTCGTGCCCGAGCTCCTGGGTTGGGATCCGGAGCGCATCCGGGCCCGCGTCGACGAGTTGCTCGAAATGCTCGGCCTCGATCCGGTCGAGCATGCCGGGCGGTATCCCGACGCCCTGTCCGGTGGCCAGCGACAGCGAGTCGGCATTGCACGCGCCCTCGCGGCTGACCCGGCCATCCTCTTGCTCGACGAGCCCTTCAGCGCCCTGGATCCCATCACGCGACGCGCCCTCCAGGCCGAGTTTCGCGCGCTGGTCCATCGGCTCGGCAAGACCATGGTTCTCGTCACGCATGACATTCGCGAGGCCCGGGCTCTGGCGCATCAGGTGGTCCTGCTGCATGAGGGACGGGCCGTGTTCCAGGGGACGCCAGGACATCTCGAGTCCTCCGATCACCCGGAGGTGCGCGCGTTCCTCGCCTGTCTCGAGGACGAGGGGTCCGTGGAGGACCTGACATGAGTCTGCCGCTCGACCGGACCGCGGAACTGTTGCAATCCTCCGCGGAGCATCTCGTGCTGGTCGCCGTCACGATGGCGATCGCCGCTTCCGTGGGCATCCCGCTCGGGGTCTGGCTTCACCGGCATCCACGGGTCGGTCGCTGGATCCTGGGGCTGACCGGAGTCACCCAGACCATCCCGAGCCTGGCCCTCTTCGGATTCCTGATTCCCCTTCACCTCGCCATCGGCGGTGTCGTTCTCGTCGGCGGGATCGGTCCCAGGACGGCGATCGCCGTCCTGGTCCTGTATGCGCTCTTGCCGGTGGTCCGCAACACCGTGACGGGCCTCCAGGCGGTCGATCCGCGCGTGCGGGAGGCCGGGCTCGCGATGGGACTGACCCCGTCGCAACTCTTCTGGAAGGTCGAGTTGCCCCTGGCCTGGAAGGTCATCCTGGCGGGGCTGCGAGTCGCGACGATCGCCACGGTCGGCTCCGCGACGGTGGCTGCCGCGATCGATGCCGGGGGACTGGGGAAGTTCATCTTCCGCGGGCTCCGGATGAACGATCATGGCCTCATCTTCATGGGCGCCGTGCCCTCCGCGGCTATCGCTCTTCTCCTGGACGCCCTGTTCGGCGGCCTCGAACGGCTCCGTATCCCCACCGGCTCACGCCTCGCAAGACCGGTCAGGCCAGCCATCCGGGCCGCTGGCCCGGTTCTCGTCGCCATCGCCTGCTTCCTCTGGTGGCGCGTCGGTGGATCCCCGGGGCATTCCCTGCAGCCCGTTCGCGTCGTGGTGGGAGCCAAGGACTTCACCGAGCAGTTGCTGCTGGGCGAATGGGTGGCCCAGACGCTGGAGCGCGAGCCCGGGCTGGAGGTCGTCCGTCGATTCGACCTCGGGGGGAATCTCGCGCACGATGCCCTCGTCGCCGGAGATATCGACGTGTACGTCGAATACACGGGAACCGCCTGGATGGCGATCTTGCGCGAGGCCTACCGCCCGGGAGCGTCGGATCTGCTCGCGCGGGTCCGGGCCGCATACCGGGAGCGCTTCGGTGTCGAGGTACTCGAGCCGCTGGGCTTCGACGACAGCTTCGCGTTGCTCGTGCGTGCCGATACCGCGAAAACCTTGCCGGGACGCACGTTCTCGGCGGCCATCCCGCAGGCCCGCGGCTGGCGTGCCGCGTTCGGCCACGACTTTCTCGTGCGCGCCGACGGGTATCCCGGGCTGGCGAGCACTTACGGGCTGCAGCTCGCGGCACCACCCCGGGAGATGGATCTGGCCCTGACCTACCAGGCGCTCGTCGGGGGGCAGGTCGAGCTGATCGCGGGCAACGCCACGGACGGCATGATTTCCCGTTTCGGGCTCGTCCAGCTCGAGGATGACCGTCATTTCTTTCCCCCGTACGAGGCCGTCCCCGTGGTCCGTCAGGATGTGCTCGGACGGGTACCCCGTCTGAGGTCCCTGCTCGAGGGGCTGGGTGGGAGCCTCGATCGCCGGACGATGCGGCTGCTCAACGATGCCGTCGATCACCGGCACCGGGAACCTCGCGAGGTCATCCGGGAGCACCTCGCGGCGGGCCGGCCTTGATCCCCGCCCGGCCGGGCGGCTGGCGGCGTGTCGCGCTCGCCTCGTGGCGCCGAGCGGATGATCCCACGACCTTCGGTATGCTCGAACTCGAGGTCTCGTCGGCGCTCGAGACCGTTCGCCGTGCTGCCGAGCGGGGAGAGCCCGTGACGTTCCTGGCGCTCGTCGTGCGCGCCCTCGGACGGGCCATCGCCGAGGTCCCCGAGGCTGCGTCCATGATCCGTCACGGTCGGATCCACCCTCGCGAGACGGTGGACGTGTTCGTTCACGTGGACCGGGGTGGGCGTGACCTGGCGGGGATCAAGCTCGAAGCGGTGCCGGAACTGTCCGCTGCCGAGATCGCGTCCCGGATCGCCCGGCGGGCCGCCTCCATCCGGGAGGGGGATCCCTCCGAGCCCTTGCTGAAGAGCACCTCCGTCACCGACCGGATCCCGGGATGGCTCTTGCCTCTCGCGATCTTCCTTCAGGACCGTCTGGCTCATGATTTCCGCGTGGCCGTGCCGTGGCTCGGGATCCAGCCGGATCCCTTCGGGGTGGCGATGGTGACCAACGTGGGCAGTCTGGGGCTCGATCTGGCGTTTCCGCCGATCCCGCCGATCTGCCGGTGCAGCGTCGTCCTCGCTCTCGGGCGCATCGAGGACCGTCCCTGGCATGTCGAGGGTGAGGTCGTCATTCGCCCGGTCGTCCGGATCGGGGTCGCGATCGACCATCGTCTGATGGATGGAGCTCATGCGGCGCGTCTCGCGAGACGCTTCCGGCACCATCTGGAACATCCTTCGGATTTTCCCGGATCTTGACCGCGTCTGGGGACTTGGATCGTGGTTGTGAACGTGCTAAGGTCGTGTTAAGACGAGTTGATCCGTTCCCGATCCCGGAGGTGCCCGATGGATATTCGCACGGTTCCCGTTTCGCTGGACACGCAGGATGATACCCTGACCGTCCAGGACGCCCTCTCCCGCTGGCATGCCCACCATCCCGGTGCCCTCGACGAGGCGATCCGTCCGGTGCCGCCCGACACGATGTATGCGGTGTCCGAGTTCCACGGGGTCATGCCTGGCCGCTTCCGGCGTCCGCGCGCCCCTCGCATGGCGCCCTGACATGGAACCGGACCATCCCCTGTTCAGCCCCGAACCCCGGGTCGAGCGTGAGATCTGGCTCGTCTGCTTGCTCGCCGTTGGTGTGTGCGTGCTGCTGGCGTTCGCCATGAACAGCGCCCCCTGAGGGGCGAGGGTCCAACTTTCCCGCATCTGCAAGAGGGACACCTGCCGCGGCAGGTGTCCCTCTCGTTTCTCACACCTGTCGACCCCAGTGCC
>JBIIHZ010000135.1:0-5768 GCA_044235265.1 Candidatus Sericytochromatia bacterium | reverse complement strand
GTCGGCGAACGCTTCAAGGAGCGCTTCTTCCACTTCGAGGTCCACGACGAGCCGGAAGAGGGCGTCCGACGGGGCGATCGCGACCGTCTGCGGTGAGCCGCAGGCGTCCGAACTTCAGAAGGATCGTTCAGGACCGCGTGAAGCGCACCGGGCGCCCGCCATCCCCCGAGGATTCCCCGAAGGTCGCGAGGATCTCGGGACGCGCACCGGCCGAGATCCGTCCTGCGTGCCCCGCGAGGCGGCCTTCCGCGCCGAGCATCACGACGATGCCGTCCCGCAACTCGACCTGCTCGAAAAAGGCGATCGGGCCCGCATGCTCGCCGTTCTCGACGATGATCCGACCGACGAGACGACCGGCTGCGTCATGTCCGACCTCGAGGTACCCGAGCCCGCTCGCGCAGTTCCACCGCCCCACCAGGTCGGAAGCCTCCGTCAGCGGGTGCTGACGCACGGCCTCCTGCTCCCGCAGGTAGTCCTGCTCGGCTCCCGGGTAGCAACGCGGCTCGCAGTCCGGATCGCGCTCTTCGTCCTTCACCGTACCCCCGCGGAGCCCGAAGGCCCCCTCGACGCGAGGACGGCCGCCCTGCTCGAAGCCGCCGGAAACAGGACCCTGACCCTGACCCTGACCCTGACCCTGACCGGCCATCCCCGGAAGTCCGGCGCGCCCCTGTCGTTCGACGCTCGAGCCCTCGGCCGTCATCGCGGGGAGCTGTGCCCGGGAGGCCTGGGCGCTCGTCAGGAGGTCGCGAGCCACGAGGCTCAGGTTCGTCGCATCGCAACCGGTCATGGCGAGACCGAGGGCGAGCAGCAGGGAGTGGGGGGTGAAGCGGCGGGTGGTCATCGTCATGTCCTCTCGAAGGGGGTGTTCCGTCTTCCGAGGACATCATCGGCAAGGCAGGGGAGCGGCACAGAAAGCCAGGTCGCACCCGCAGCGTGAGCCTCCTCACACGGGGACGCGAGGCCACTCCCCCGCCACGGGCAGGCACGCGTTCAAGGTGGGCCCAAAGCTCCCGTTCACCATGAGCCTGTCGCCGAAGCGGACCGCATGGATTATGATCCATGCCTCCGGGGCACGAGGCCTGCCCGCCGCGAGGGGGTTCGAGGAGCCCCGTCGCGGCAATCAGGAAGGGTGGCTTCGCGTGTCCCTGAACCCTACCGGAACCGGTGCGCCAGAACTACCCGAACCCCTCGAGGCCGAGCTGGCTGCCCTCGCCAGCCCGTTCGACGAGGCGATCGCCCGGCTGGGCGACCCCCTCGAGCAGGCTCTGCCCGGGGACCTCCGTCATCTGCTGGACGAGCTCGAGAGCCTGCACTGGCGCCGGACGGCCGCGCTCGTGGTACGTGCCTACGCAGCGGGACTGGAGGCGAGGTCCGTCAGTCCTTCCTTGAAGGAAGATGCCTGAGGCCCTCACCCATGGCGACCCAGAACTGCCGACTGGCCGCCGGTAACGAGCGGTAGAGGGCCACGAGGCCCAGTTCCTCGGCCGAGAGCCCATCACGCGAGCTCAGATAGCCGGGAAAGTGGGCGAGCGCGAAAAGGTGGTCGAGGGGAAGCCCGTAGCCGCTGGCCAGGGCCTCGAGGTTGGCCTGCGTCGGCACCACGGGCTTGCCGGTTCGCGACGAGACGCCGCTTTCCAGCTCGAACAGTCGGCTGTGGGATAGCCCGACCTGGCGGGCAGCCTCCCGCAACGTCCAGCCCTGCCGCCTCCGCGCCGCGCGCACGTAAGCTCCGAGACCCTCCACACGCCCCCCGTTCTCCGGATCGTACCACCTGTCCAGCATCGTCCCAGATGCGCCGTTCAGTCTGGACCGAACGGATGGTACGATCTCGAGAACACATCAGGAGGGAGACCATGCCCACCCTCACGATCCAGATTCCGGCCGACCTCAAGCTGGAAGTCCGCATCCGCTGCCGACTGGACCGGATGACGCTCTCGGCCTATCTCTGCGACCTGATCGCGCGTGACCTGACGGCCCGGGGCCAGCTGGAGCCGGAGCCGCCGACCTCGTTGCGGGAGAACCGGATGAACGGGTACAAGGTTCTCGGTGACCCTGCCGACCCTGAAACCGGGTGAGCGCCTTGAAAACGAACCGCGACCAACGCCCCCCCTCCCTGCCTCCCCTGCCCACGGGGGCCAGTCCTGCCTCCCGGAGCACGGAGATCGCTCGCATTGCTGGCGACGGTCACTCCGCCCGGCGTCAGTCCCCCTCGCGGATCACCCCGGAAGTCCTCAATAAGGCACTCGCAGCCACCATCCAGGCCGTGCAGTCAGGGGTCCAGGCCCGACGCGATGCCGTCCAGCTCACGCATACGGCCTTCGAGACAGCCCGCCGGCAGATCGACGCGATGGTCCCGGGTGCATCGGCCCGGGATCGGGCCGATGCGCTCGTGGCCGTGGCCTCGACCTGTCTGCTCTCACCCGACGATGTCAAGAAACTCGCCCTCGTGGACAGTGGCTTCACGAAGGTCGTCTCCCTCATGCGCGCAGCCCCGAAGGTGGAGGATCCCCGCAAGCCCCTTCTGGCGCGGGACCACACCGGCGGCCGGGGTCAGCTGGATCCGGCCTTCTCGGACGACTCGGACCTCCAGGCCCGCCACATCGGATTCTTCATGGCGGCCGGATACGTGGCCGGAGGACGCCCCGACCAGTCCCTCAAGACGATGATCGGGGCCCTCTACCACGAGACGCTCTTCGACCGGCAGATGCGCAAGCACGGGGGCGGGTCCACCGAAGACTACGTGGCATCGGTCTTCGCCACGCTCGCGGGGTCCCAGCTCCGGTTGCTGCGCAACCAGGGCAAGGGCGGCCTGATCCCCACGGTGGTCGCCGGGTTCATGGCCCGTTCGGCCGACATGGTGCCCCGCCGGCTCCCGCCGGCCCAGCACACCGAGGCCATGAAGGTCATCCTCGAGATGCGCGAGATGCGCAAGAACCTCATGCCCCTGGTCGCGAACCCCCTCGCGACGGGCATGATCGGCCAGGACAACGCCACGATGTCCGGCGTGGTCAAGCACGCAGACTGGCTCATGGACCTGCTGGTGACGCGGAACCTGCCCCGCTGACGGGTCCGTTCAGGCCCTTTGCAGACCTCGCTCAGGATTCCCTGGAGGCCACCGCGCGCACGGCCCCCACGAGCGTCCCGCTCGCCCGCCTGACGGGCGCCTCGAGCCAGTCCCGCACCTCGGGACACGTGCGGTCGAGGATCCCCAGCGTGCACAGCAGGTTCACGACCACGGGTGCAACGGCGCGCCGGTTGCCATCCGCGATCTTGAGGGCCCAGGCCAGGCCCGTGACGGGGTCCACCCCCGCATGAACCCCCTCGGCACCGGCCTTGGCGACCAGTCGCCCGGGCAACAAGTGCATGAGCTCCGTATCGAAGCGACCGGTGCTGGCGACGAGTTCGGGAAATTCCTGCATCGCCTGGCGCAACGGGGCGAGTTCCGGGGAGTGCCCGAGGGCCGCGAAGGCCGTGGCGAGGCAGGGGAGCGGCACGGAAACCAAGGTCTCACCCGCTGCGTGAGCCTTCTCACATGGTCGTCAGCGCACGTCGATACGCGGCGGGTTCAGAGCGCACCGCCCAGTTGCGCGACACCGTTCGTGACGCTGTTGACATCACCTGCAGGTCGAGGCGCGGGTCCCGGCTGGGACGACGGACCGGGGGCAGACGGCGGTTTGACGGGGGGATTGGGCAGGGCCTTGATCACGATCTCGAGCTTCTTCACCCAATCGGGGGACTGAGGGGGGAAGCCATGACCCGGTGGCGAAACACGCGTCATCGAAGATTTAACAAGCCTGAAGCATGACTGACCCTCTCAAGCTCCCGGAGCGCCGTGAAGTCTCACAGCGCCCCGGGACAGGGAAGATTCAACGAGCACGCGGGATCAAAGGAACCCGACCAGGCGCTGACGGCCGCCGCCCGACAGGCGATTCACATCCACCGCCGGCTTGGGAGCAGCACTGGGGGGAGCGGAGTTGAGGGGGGTCGCCGCGAGGAACCCGGGCAAGATCCTCGGACGGGACGGTGCCTTCGGCGCAACGGGGGCCTTGGGAGCGGCGGGAAGCTTTCCGGTGATGCTGGTCATCTTGATATCCTCCTGAATGGCCGAAAACCGACCGATTGAGCGACTGAACACCTGTCTGGCGCATATTTTCCGGATGTTTGGCAATCATTTGCGCCTGGTGAGATCTCTATAGAAACCAGCTCAATAAGCGTTCGCCTTTTCGATTACTTATATCAACATCTTCAAAAACCCAACGGATTTTTAATCGATCAAAAACACTTTACCCACCCCCTCGAGACCACCGGTGCGCGCCGGACCGAACGGGGTACAGCATGCATGCAAGCACCCCTCACGCCCCGGAATCGAGCGCCCCCAAGCTCCGGGAGAACCTCCATGAACCCTTCTCGCCGGAGCTCTCCTCCACCTCTTCCCCCCTGCCCGGCACCAGGGCCGTTCCGCGTCGTGACCTGACGGTGGCCCGGCCAGGTGAAGCCCCCCGGGGACCGGTCAGTCGCGGTCCGGACACCATCCGGTTCGACACCCTGCAACGCGCGCTGGCGGCGACCATGCAGGCCGTCGCAAGCGGAGTTCAGGCTCGATGGGACTCGGTTCAGCTCACCCACCTCGCCTACGAGACCGCCCTGCGACAGATCCAGGCCATGGCCCCCGGAGCCCCGCCCCGGGATCGCGCCGACGCAGCGCTTGCCGTCGCCAGCACCTGCCTGCTGACGCCGGATGGCGTCCAGAAGCTTGCGCAGGGCGACAGCGGCTACACGAAGACCCTGAAGTTCATGAAGATGGCCCCCAAGGTGGAGAAGCCTGGTCATCCTTTCCTGGCTGCCTGATACGTTTCGGGGGGGGCGTCCCGATCAGTCGCTCAAGCCTGCAACCCTGGCGGGCATGCAGCTACGGACTGGATCATGGACTGGATCATGGACTGGATCATGGACTGGCTCGTGAACCGCCACCTGTCCCGTTGAAAACGTCCGCTCAGACCGCTCTCACCACGCCCACCGGAGTTCCATCGGCACGCGTGATGGGTACCTCGGCCCAGCGCCTCCCCTCGCTCGTGCCCGCCTCGAGGATCCCGTACCGCGTGAGCAGGGACATCACGACGGGTGCGACGGCGCGCCGGTTGCCATCCGCGATCTTGAGGGCCCAGGCCAGGCCCGTGACGGGGTCCACCCCCGCATGAACCCCCTCGGCACCGGCCTTGGCGACCAACCTCCCCGGCAACAGGTGCATGAGATCCGTATCGAAGCGACCGGTGCTGGCGACGAGTTCGGGAAATTCCTGCATCGCCTGGCGCAACGGGGCGAGTTCCGGGGAGTGCCCGAGGGCCGCGAAGGCCGTGGCGAGGCCGCGCAGCGAGAGCACCCAGGCCGGGACCCCGCATCCGTCCACGCCCCCCACGAAAGGGCGTTCTCCCGCGAAGCGGGCGAGCCCCTCGCCGATCGCCACCTGGAGCGGGTGGCCGGGCTCGGCGTAGGTCTCGACCTCCCACCCGGCCCCGGCAGAAGCCAGCATCATGGCCGCGTGCTTGCCCGAGCAGTTGTGGTGCAGACACGCGGGCTCCGCCCCGTCACGCCGCATGGCCTCGGCCGTCGACTCGTCGAGGGGCCATCCCCGACCGCAGACGAGCGACTCCCGCGCCGAGCGGCGATCGCCCGCGGGAGCCAGGACGGCCCGGGCCCGGTCGACCCGCTCGAGCAGGTGCTCGACCCAGAGCAGATGCTGGGGCGTCCCTCCGTGAGAGGCACAGGCG
>JBIIHZ010000134.1:0-5805 GCA_044235265.1 Candidatus Sericytochromatia bacterium | reverse complement strand
CAGGACTGGACGGTGCCGTTGTTGTCGGTGCCCCCGATGGCATACACGTTCAGACCCAGCGCGAGGGCACTCGCGCCCGACACCTGGGCGACCGAACGCCCTGCATCGACGAAGGTTCCGATGGACCCTTCCGCCGAGATCGGGGCGACGACGACCTTCGGGGTATTCCCCGGGGCGGAAGATGGCATGCCGCCTGCGATCACCCACATGTTCGTGCCCAGGATCGCCGGCGCGAAGTTGAAGCGGCCGACGTCGAGCCGGCCCGAGGTCGTGAAGGTTCCCAGCGTGCCGTCCGGGCCGAGTCCGGCTCGCTGGATCGAGTCGAGGATGGCCGCATCCGACTGGCACCCTCCCGTGCTCGTGAGGCTCGCGCCGCACCCCCCGAACACGTGGACGTTCCGTCCGAGGACGGCTGCTCCGTTCCCGGATCGCGGGGTGAAGGTGGTCGTCCCGGCGCCGAAGGGCCCGAGCCGTCCCGAGGCGTTGGTCGGGGCGAATTCGACGCGCGTGAGGTCCCCGGCGCTTCCGGTCCCCCCCACCAGGTGCAGCTGGTCTCCGAGGAGCACGAGCCCTGCCCCCTCGCACGCCGTGTCCAGGGTGATCCCGGTCGCTGGCGTGAAGCTACCCGGTCCCGTGCCTCCGAGCGGGGCGCGTTCCGTGGAGGCGAGCAAGCTGCCGCCGGTGGTGCGCCCTCCCATGACCAGCAGTTCGGTGCCGAGGACGAGGTGGGAGGCGCCCTCGCGCGGGGCGTTCAGGCTCGCGGTCCCGGGCGAGAAGGCCCCGAGCTCGCCATTCGCCGCGACGGCTGCCGACTCGAGGCTCGCGAGGGGCCCGGCGGCACCGCGTCCCCCCATCAGCCAGATTCGTCCGCCCTGGTAGAGCGCCATCGCCCGGCTGCGCGGGGTGGATAGCACGACTCCCGGGACGAGCGCGAAGGGTCCCGTCAGGTTCCCGAGGTCATCGATCGGCGCTCGCTCGACGGTGGCCACCGGGGCGCCTTTTTGCTCACCACCCAGGACATACACGTAACCGCCCGCGATGACGGCGGAGGGATAGGCGCGGGCCTGTACCAGGGCCTGACCGTTCACGAACGCACCCGGCGAGTCGTCTGCCTGCCACGTGGCACTCTCGGTCGAGGCCAGGGCATTCGTGCCATCGGTGCCGCCCAGTGCCCAGAGGCGGTCTCCGCGATCGAGCCAGGCGGCGCCTTCGCGAGGCACCAGCAAGGTTCGCGCGAGCGTCCGGAAGGTCACGAGAGTTCCGTCGGCGTTCGCAAGGGCCTGCTCGATCGTCGCGCGGACGGTGTTGCCCGTCGCTCCGCCAAGGGCGAGGACCTGGTTGCCATGCAGGACCATCCCGGCCCCGTGGCGGGCGAACACGAGTCGCGGACTCGAGCGTGCGAGCAGGGCCTGGTCGTAATACCGGCTGAATGTCCGGATCAAGGTCGGCGTGTAGGTCGCGATGCGGATCGTACGGGCCTCGGAGGTCCCGCCGCTCCCCGTGACGGTGATCGTGCCCGACGTGGCCGTGCAGGGGATCTGAAAGGTTGCCTGGGTCGTCGAGAGCAGGTCCAGGGGGACCGTCACGCCCGAGGGCTGGAACGTCACGGTCGCGGGGGCCGTGAACCGTCCCGTCACGGTGACGAGGCTGCCACAGGCGACCAGGACGTCGGGCAACGGGTCGAGACGGGTGAGGGCGCTGGCCATGGTGAGGACCACGGTGTTCGTGCCTGGCACGAGGCTGACCTGGCCCTGGTACCCCGTCGCGAGCAACCGTCCCGTCGCTCCGCGGCCCTCGTACAGCTCCACCGAGAGGCCATAGGCGTCTCCCGGTCGAAGGCGATCGAAGACGGCCGACGCCTCGCTCCCGCCCGCCTGGTCGGCGAGTCTTACGAGGGGGGCGACGAGCCGGTCCGGATTCGTCAGCGTCGCCCGCAGGCTCTGCCAGCTGGCAGGCAATTCCGAGACCCGTCGCGGGAGGGAGGCGAGGCGCACGGCGAGGCTCGCCGATCGTGCCTCCCCCGCCGGGATGGACCCGGCGGGGCGGCGGACGATCGCGACGGGCGGGGTGGCCGGCGGACCCAGGCAGCCTGCCCCCGTGCCCACGAGGACGGGAAGCAGGGTCCTCCAGCACGTCCGTCGCGCCTGGCCTGACGGCGAGCGGGTCACTGCAACTCGAGGTCGATGGCCGCGGCCGCGACCACCGAGAGCGGTGCGAGGATGCTTTCGCCGACGATCGCCCCGAGGTCGTCCACGAGCTGGAACTTCAGGCGACTGGCCTGGGTGGCCGTCGTCGTGAGGTTCGCGGGATCGAAGGACGCTCCCGGACTCCCGGTGTTCCAGGTGAAGGTGTCGAAGGGGGCCGAGGCCGTCGCGAGCAGCGTGTCGACGGCCGGTGGGTCGAGGAGATCGTCGGACTGACCGTCGCCGAGGTAGACGCGCATGGTGAGGTTTCGCCCGGGGTTGGAGGCCTGATACCGGGGCAACTCGTCGGGACCGAAGCCCGTGTCGAAGGTGACGGTGTCTCCCTTGGCGATGATCCAGCTCGCCACGCTTCCGACGGTGTTGCCGTTGTGGGACGTGGCGATCGCGATCTCACCGGTCTCGCTCATGACGACGGTGACGGGGTTGATCCCGCTCGAGAGCGTCAGCGCCGTGCGCTTACCGGTCGCGACGGACTGCGCGCCGTCGAACAGGTTCACGTCGAGGGCGTAGCCACTCCCGGGGCGGAGCCTGCCAAAGACCGCCGTCGATTGCGAGGCGGGGGCGGCGAGCGAGAGGGTGCGGGTCAGCGGATTGGCGAGGAGCGAGGCCTGGTTCGAGAGCGTGACGGAGGCGGAGGCATAGGACGACGGGAGGCGCGCGAGCTGGCGATCGCCAGAGCCGGCATCCTGGCGGAACGTGACGAACAGTCGTCCGCGGGTGGGATCCTGGCCGCGAATGGACGCCGTCCGCTGACGGACGTGGTCGACCGGGACCGGCGCCTCGGCTCTGGCGCACGCGACCAGCATCATGGGGGTGACGAGCCAAAGGAACTGACGCATCGTCTGACCTTCCTCGAGCAAGGGGGGCCAGTCGAGCCTAGGTGACCCGGCGTCCGGGCGCCTGTTCCGGTTGCCCGGCTTTCTTCGTTTTCTCGGTCGGTCTCAGTCGCCCGGCTCGGGCGACGTGGTCCGGGGGGCGGCCGCCAGCAGGCTCAGGTCGCTGCCCAGGCGTCCGAGGACGAGCTCCACGTGGCAGGCCTTCCAGGGATCCGGATGGCCTTCCGTCACACCCGGAGTGTCCGACTCGACCAGTTCTGCCAGCTCCTGGCAGGCCCAGCTCGTCCACATGAAGGCCCGGAAGGCCTCGGAGCGCGAACTCGGCCAGATGCGCCGGAAGCCGTGTACCGGGCCGACGGGCGAGGGGCGTCGGCTCTCGAGGACGCCCGGATGGTCCGTCCAGACGTCCTGGCCCTCCACCACCCGGATCAGCCCGGCGAAGCCGGCAGAGACCCGGGAGTCCAGCACGACCCAGCGTTCCGGGTCGAGGCAGGCGTAGAGCCGCGAGGTAGAGGTGATGCGCTCGCCGCAGCCTTGAAGGGGATACCGGTCCGGGGCCTCTCGCAGGGCCTCGAGCGTCCGGCGCACGGGGGTCTCGAGGCACGCGCCGAGCCCCTGCTTGATGCCCCCCCAGTGCTTGGTGATCCGGCTGGCGGCTTCCTGGAAGGGTCGCTCTCCTGCCATGAACTCACGCACGAGCATCTGCATCCACCGGCGGTTGGCGACATCTTCTCTCCAGCCGGGCGAGATGGGCCCGGCCGGTCGAGCCCGTTCCAGGTGATCCCGCCAGCCGCGGACCCCGTCCATGTCGGTCTCCTGGACCACCCGGGCCATCGTTTGCAAGGATTGCTGGAACCGGTCGAGAAAGGCGGCCTGGTCGAGAACGGAGCTGGACATCATCTTCTCCTGGACCGGTCAGGGTGTAGAGCTTTGCATGATGACCATCAAGTGATTGGTCGTGTCAAGTTTGGTTAGGTGTCACCTGCCCGCGGGCATGTGCCTGGCATGGCGTCCGGCACCGTCACCCTCACGGCCATCACGGTTTTCCTGTGGGGCCTCATCCCCATCCTCGACAAGCTCGCCCTGGCGCGCTTCTCGGGGCATCCCCTGATCCCGATCGCCGTCCGGGTCTGGTCCGTCGCCCTGCTGGTGGTCCCCCTGGCCTGGGTTCTGGCCCGCGGCGGGTCGTGGCGTGCCTGGCTCGGTCCGACCACCGGGGCCGGGGTCACCTGGGTGCCGGTTGCGCTGTTCGCCGCAAGCGGGGTCGTCTCGCTCCTGCTGGCTCAGTTCGCCTACTACCGGCTGCTGCAGCAGGCGGACGTGTCGCGAGTCTTTCCGTTCCTGTTCAGCGCGGCTCCCGTGGTCACCATGTTCCTGGGGATGCTGATGCTTCATGAGACCCTGACGATGAGGCAACTCGCCGGGGCGGTCCTCGTGATCGGTGGCGGGCTGTTGCTGCTGTGACGAGGATCCTGTCGATGTCCGTAAGATTCCAGGGCCTGGCGATGGGGGCGATCGCCGCCACCTGGCTGCTCGGCCACGCCCTCGCATGCCCGGTGGCGGCGGGGCATGATCCCGCGGCAGGTCAGACCAGACGCGTCGTGGCCAGCTCCGGGCAGGCCGTGCTGGAACTTACCGATCCTTCGCGGTTCGAGCGCCTCTGGGCCCTGAGTGACGTGCACGGGATGTCAGGGGCGGTCCGACGGCTCCTCCGGGCCGCCGGGCTCGTCGATACGCGCGGAGACTGGTCAGGCGGTAAGGCCCTCTTGCTCGTGGTCGGGGACACGCTCGACAAGGGCCCCGATAGCGTCGGAGTCCTGGACCTCTGGCGGAGTCTGGCCAGCCAGGCACCGGAGGCCGGTGGGGCCGTCGTTCACCTGCTCGGGAACCACGAGGCCGAATTTCTGGCCGATCCGGGGCGCGAGAAGTCGCGCCTCCTGCGCGAAGAATGTGACCGGAAGGGGCTATCCCTGGTCGAGCTGACCTCGGCCGCGACACCGCGGGGCGCCTACCTGCGGGCCATGCCGCTCGCAGCCCGGATCGGGCGCTGGCTCTTCTGCCATGCGGGGTGGTACCCCGACCTCGCGTGGTCCGATTTCCGCCGGGGGACCGCGGAGGTCCTGGCTGAAGGTGATTACAGCCATCCATGGCTCATCGCGAGCGGATCCATCCTCATGGCCAAGGACTGGTGGAGACCGGCTTCCGGACGCGCGACGCTCCTCGATCGGCTCTCGCGACATGGCTTCGAGGGAGTCGTTCAGGGCCATCAGCCAGCGGCCTTCGGGATCCGGGGGCGGATCGGCGCTGTCGAGGGGGGACGCCTCGTGAAGCTCGACACGGGCATGGCCCCGTCGGCCGGCGCGCACGCCGGTGAACTCCTGATGATTCCCGCGCCCGCTCGCCTGGCGGAACGGGGCGTGCCCGAGATGCGGGTCCTCGATCCGTCGGGTGCATGGCGGATCCTGCGTCCCGAGCCCGTTCGCGACCTGCCCTGAAGCGCGTGGCGGGCGACTCTCACCTGTCCGCGTCGCGGGGTGCGCTGGTCGTGACCCCGTGGGGACCGTTCCGGGTCGAGTTCGGTCATCATGGGCTCCGGCGGTTCGTGCCGCACGAGGCCGGCACCCCCGTGGTCGAGCTGGCCCACGTGGATGTACAAGGGACCTGGTCACGGGACCTGGCCCGCTGGCTCGCACGCGGCGGTCCCGGGCCGGACGTGCCGCTCGAATTCGTCGGCACGCCGTTCCAGGTGTCGGTCTGGGAAGCCC
>JBIIHZ010000133.1:0-5812 GCA_044235265.1 Candidatus Sericytochromatia bacterium | reverse complement strand
CTTCTCGGAAGCACAGATGGCACTGGCCTCGGCCCGCACCGCCGCGTATTCGTCGGGGTCGACCTGCGAGAGGTCGGTGTGACCGCGCTCGCCGAGCAGGTCGATCGCGAGGCTCTCGGCATTTCCGCCGAGGATGATGTCGGTCCCACGTCCGGCCATGTTGGTCGCGATCGTGATCGCCCCCAGACGTCCCGCCTGGGCCACGATGCGGGCTTCCTGCTCGTGGAACTTGGCGTTCAGGACCTGGTGCGGGATGCCACGTTCTGCGAGGATGCGCGAGAGATATTCGGACCGCTCGATCGAGACCGTCCCCACGAGCACGGGACGGCCCTGCTTGTGGCATTCCTGGATCTCATCGGCGACGGCGCGGAACTTGGCCGCGGCATTCTTGTAGACGACGTCATGCAGGTCGCGCCGCTGCACGGTGCGATTGGTCGGCATGACCGCCACCTCGAGGTTGTAGATCTTGCCGAACTCGGCTTCCTCGGTGGCAGCCGTTCCGGTCATCCCACCGAGCTTGGCATACATGCGGAAGTAGTTCTGGAAGGTGATGGTCGCGAGGGTCTGGGTCTCGTCCTGGATGGGGACGTTCTCCTTGGCCTCGATCGCCTGGTGAAGTCCGTCAGAGTAGCGACGACCGACCATGAGGCGCCCCGTGAACTCGTCGACGATCACGACCTCGTCCTGACCGTTCTCGGGGTTACGACGGATCACGTACTCGCGATCGAGCAGGTACAGCTCCTTGGCCTTGAGGGCGTTCGTGAGCTGGTGGGCCAGGTCGGGCATCGCCGAGTCGTACAGGTTGGCGATGCCCAGCAGCTGCTCGGCGTGGGTGATACCCTCCTCGGTGAGGATGACGTTCTTGGCCTTCTCGTCGAGCGTGTAGTCTACCTCGCGCTTCATCTTGGGTGCGATCGCCGCGAGCCGCTGATAGGTGTCGGCCGAGCGCTGGAGTTGCCCCGAGATGATGAGCGGGGTCCGGGCCTCGTCGATGAGGATGCTGTCGACCTCATCGACGATCGCGTAGTTCAGCGGCCTCTGGACGCAATCCTGCAGGGCGGTGGCCATGTTGTCGCGGAGGTAGTCGAAGCCGAGCTCGTTGTTGGTCGCGTAGGTGATGTCGGCCGCGTAAGAAATGCGGCGCTGGTGCGGCATCAAGTGGTTCTGGATGAGGCCGACCTCGAGTCCGAGGAAGCGGTAGAGCTGTCCCATCCATTCGCTGTCGCGACGCGCCAGGTAGTCGTTGACCGTGACGACGTGCACCCCCTTGCCCGGGAGGGCATTGAGGTATGCGGGCAGGGTGGCGACGAGGGTCTTACCTTCACCCGTGCGCATCTCGGCGATCTGACCCTTGTGAAGGAAGATGCCCCCGATGAGCTGGACGTCGAAATGCCGCATCCCCAGGACGCGTCGCGACGCTTCGCGGACGACGGCGAAAGCCTCGGGCAGCAGGCGATCGAGCGTCTCGCCCTCGGCCAGACGCTTGCGAAATTCGTCGGTCTTGCCGCGAAGCGCCTCGTCCGTGAGGGCCGTCATCGTGTCTTCGAGCTCGTTGATCCGCATGACGAGCGGCCGCACCGCACGTACCTTGCGCTCGTTGGCATCCCCGATCAGGCGACCGATCAGCTTCAGCATGGAAATTTCCGGCTCCTCGACTTAGCGTGCGTCCCGACGGCAAGCCCGCGGAACGAGGGCATTGTACCACGACCGCATGAGGCCCTCGTTGACCGCTCCTCGGGGTGGATCGTAGAATTTGATTTCAACACATTCGGCAGTACCGGCCGCCCAGCCGAGCGGCCCCCCGGCTCGATGGTGGTTCCCCCGGGAACTACCGGGGTCGTCCACCCGGAGCGAGAGAATCCATGAAGGCCAAGATCCATCCCCAGTACCAGGAAATCGACGTCACCTGCGTCTGCGGCAACAAGTTCAAGACCGGCTCGACCAAGCGCGAGATCCGGGTCGAGATCTGCTCGGCGTGCCACCCGTTCTTCACGGGCACCCAGAAGATCGTCGACACCGAGGGCCGCGTCGAGCGCTTCATGAAGAAGTACAACCTCAAGACCGCCTCGGCCACCAAGTAAGGCGAGCGTCCATGAGGCCTTCCGACCGCTCTGCCGGTCGGAAGGCCTTTTCGTTTGCCTGAGTCCAGGCCCGAGCGGGTATGGTGAATCCATGACGGGACATCCCGGGGAGACCGCATGACCGGATCGCGTACGCGAACAGGATCCACCCTCCTCGTATGGGCTACCCTGACGGCCTGCGTGGCGGACGCCCCCCCCGCTCCGGTTCCGACCACCACGAACCCGCCCATCGCGACCGGGGCCCCGGCCGCCACCGGCCCGGCCAGGGGGCAGTTGCTCCTCAAGGTCAGGTGGCCAGGGCGAGAAACCCAGTTCATTCCCGCCGGAACACGACGACTCGAACTCGAGGTCAGCCGTCAGGGTGAGCGCGTGGCGGGTCCGGTGGTGGCAACGGAAGGATCGGACGTGCGGATCGAGGGGCTCCCCGCGGGGACACTCGAACTCTCGGCCCGCGCGTACGATTCCCCGACGACGGGCGGGCGACTCCGGGCGCTTGGGACGGCCTCGGTCGAGATCATCCCCAACCGGCTCAATCCGGGCCGCCTCACGCTGCAACCGAGCGTGCCCCTCGCGGTCCTGGACACCTTCCCGGCCAGCCTCGTGCCGGGAACGGGCCCCAAGAGCCAGATCAACGTCCGGGTCCAGGGCTTCGATCTGGTCTCAAGCCGCGACATCCAGGTGTACGTCGGTAACACGCTCATCCCGAACGGCGAGATCCGGGATGCCCAGGGTCGCAGCCCCTCCGGCCCCATCTGGCAATGGATCAACCACCTGAACCCCGACAAGCCCGCCTACGTGGCCATCCGGACCCCGCGCGACATCGATTCCGGTCCCGTGAAGGTCGTGGCGGGTCCGTATTCGGCCACCGGAACGGCCACATTCACGCCGATCGGCTCCGTCAGCCTGCGCGTCCAGACGGTTCGCCTCGTCCCTGGCGAGGAATACCGGTTCGAGGTCGATACCTATGACCGTGCCGGAAATCCGCTACCCTGTCCGCCCGAAGAACTGGAATGGCGCATCCAGGACGAGACCTGCCTCGGAAATCGCTGCGACGACAACGATGCCGCTCGCGTGAACTCGGGTCTCGTCCGGGCGGAGCTGGACATCGGGTGGTTCTCGAATGGCAAGAACGTGACCCCGACCGGAGACGTCATCGGGATCGCCACGATCCGGGTGGGGAACCTGTATTGCAACGCCACGGCCTCGATCTCGGTCGTGGGCCCCTGAAGCCCCTCACCGCTCGGGAGCGCCCTGAGCCACCCAGTCGTAGAGCACCTTGAAATCCTCGGGGTGCTCGTCCAGTGAGATCGGTTGACCGAGGGAGTTGCTGGTTTCGCCGGATACATCCTGCTGCGGGGGCATGCGGCGATCGCCCAGGACCTCGAGGTCCGGTGCGATGCGCCAGCGTCGGTTGCCGTACCCGATCCAGGTGGGCATGCGGGCGTCGATGCCGGGACGCGATCGCCGCACGAGTGGCGAGAGCGCCGGGTTGCCCGGCTCGACCAGGTACTCGATGGGATTGTAGAAGACGGAGGTCGTCACGAGATCGGCGTAGGACGCCACGGGCAGGTTCCGACGTTCCGGGTCGGTGGCCCCGTGACACGTCAGGCAACCGTTCTTCTCGATCCAGGGCCGGATGTGCGTCTCGTAAGTCCGACGCGGATGAACCGACGCGGTGGATGGCTCGGGCGGATCGACCACGGCGCCATCGGGAAAGCGGAAAGCCGCCCCGCCATGGTAGCGCTGGTCCTCGAGTGCCGCTTTCACCCAGAGCACGCTTCCCGAGGCCATCGGCGCGGTGAACTCGAGCTCCACCTGACCGTCGATCTGGGCACGCACGGCCGGATCGGTCTGGAGACCGTTGTTGAATCCCTCGTCGGCGGGTTCGAAACCGGTGGGCTTGCCGAGCACGGTGGAAGGCAGCAGGAAAGCGCGGACACGCCGGTTCCCCGTCGGCTCCCGGAAGGCCTCGAACGGCTTGAAGCTCCCTTCCCCCGGAGCCCTGAGATAGAGCCAGAGGTCGGTCTGGACGGGCTTACCTTGCCCATCCGTGACCTCGAGGGTGGCATTCTCGGGGCCGAAGGCCGCGAGGCGGATGGAGAGGGGGCTCTCGGTGAGCGTCCCCGGGTCGGGAGGCGGGTCGTCCGTGGGCGCGACGCGGGGTGCCGGGGAGGGGGCCCCCGCGGCAGGCACCGCAGGATTCCCGGCGGTGCCTGCCGTGCAGCTGGCCACGATCAGGAATCCCGTGACCATCCCGGGAACGATGCCCGGCCTCTTCGAAATCCGGTTCAAGCAGGACGCTCCTTTCAAGGCATCAGGCTCGGAGTGGCCCCGGTGAGGGACCGCAGGAAGTCCTCGAGGAAGGCCGCATCCTGGACCCCGTTGATGGAGCGTGGCACGAGGTCGGACGAGAGGTGGTCGAACAGCGGATCGACGCCCTCGTAGTGGCGGATGGCCTGTCCCAGGGTACGGGCACTGCCGTCGTGGAAGTACGGTGCGGTGTTCGCGACGTTGCGCAATCCAGGCGTCTTGAAGGCTCCCCGGTCGACGGCCTGACCCGAGACGTCGAACCGGCCGCGATCCCGCACGACATTCCCTGGAATGCCGGTGTTGTGGAACCGATCATCGGTGAAGCGTGGGCCGGCGTGACACACGTTGCAGCGCCCCGCCCCGATGAAGATGCCCAGCCCGAGCCGGGCCTCGCGCGACAGGTCGCCCTGACCGGCTGCCCAGCGATCGAAGGCCGAGGGGCCCGTGACCTGGGCGGCGACGAACGACGCGAGTGCCTCCGTCGAACGTTCGCGTGCCTCCGTGGCAGTAGCGGGGACCTGGCCAAACGCGGCCACGAACCGATCGCGGAGGTCACCCTGAGCCGTGACGTCGGCCTGAAAGCGCTGGAAGTCGGTGTGCAACTCGCGTGGGTTGTCGAACACGTCCCCCACGAGCGCTGCGAGGGATGCGCTGCGACCATCCCAGAACTGGATGGCGTGGAAGCCCGTGTTGAGGATGCTGGGCGCGTGGCGCGGCAGCGGAACGCCCTCGTTGTCGAGCGAGGTCCGGCGCCCATCCGTCCAGTCCCTGGCCGGATCATGGCAACTGGCGCATGACATGGCGCCGGTCCGGCTGAGACGCTTCTCGAAGAAGAGTACCTGTCCCAGGCGGCGGACGGCCGGTGAGGCCACCGGTTCGACGGAGGCCGAGGACGGTATTTGCCTCAGCGCCGCCGGCAGATCAGCCGGTTCGACGAGCCGCGCCTCGAGTTCGTGGTCGAGATGCACCCGTGACGTCCCGACGTGGATCTCGAGGTCCTCCTCGCGCTCCCCGAGAACCAGTTCCCCGGGCACGAGGGCCGCGAGGGGCTGTCCCCCGAGTTCGGGCCCCTCTTCTTCCTCTTCCTCCTCTTCGCCTTCCTCGCGCTCGAGGGGATAGCGATCGCAATCGAGGCAGCGCTCCTGCTCGAGAGCCCAGGGAACCCAGCGGGACTCGAACGGCCGGATGACCTGACCGGCCTCGTCGAGCGCCTCCAGCGCCAGCGGAAGCCGGGCGCGGAGGAAGGACCGGGACGGCGGCGTGGTGGACCAGCGGAGATTCCGGATCGTGGTGAAGGGCCGGAGCGAGATGGCGACCTCGTCAGGCTCGTCCGCATCCGCGACCTGCCAGAAGGACCGGGTGGCGTCGGGGGGCACGACGATCCGGGCGATCGCCCCGTCGAGCACCTCGACCTCGCCGGT
>JBIIHZ010000132.1:0-5816 GCA_044235265.1 Candidatus Sericytochromatia bacterium | reverse complement strand
CAGCTGCACCAGGCGAAGCCGCAGCATCTCCGAGCGGTCACTGAGGGCCGCCTGCTGCCGGATCGCATCCATTCGGTCCTGGATACCAGGCTCAACCAGAGCAAAGAGCCGCTCCGACGTGTCCTGGACTCGCTGGACATCGCCGCGCATGGAGTCTTCGGACCCCGCGGGTACGGAGGGCACGGACGCCGCGGACTCTGGCAGGGGAGCCGTGGCAGCAGGCCTCGGCATCCGGAGATCGGCAGACCGACTCTGGATCTGGATGTGTCCTTCCATGTCCGACCCTCCCGAGCGTTCTTGCACCGAGGCTGGATGACACCAGGATCTTCGTCCGCGAACCGGGGAGGCTGACTTCAAAAGTTTGTTAATGGCCTGTTGGGTCGATGCCCGGCTCATGCCGCATGGTGCTGCACGTCGTCGTCATCCGTGAGGCCCAGAAGAACCTGGTCTCTCAGCGCCGCTTCCTGACCGGCTGCCGTGACCTGGCGGAGACGCTTCGACTGGTCGAGCGCCTGGCGGTCCAGATCGGTCAGGGCTTCGCGGAGCTGGTGATTCTGGATGTGACGGACCTCGTCGAGTGCCTTCTGGCTCTCCCGGGAACGTTGCTCGGACGTGATGCGATCCCGCTCGATCAGCTGCGTCAGGAAGCGGAACCACTCGGACCCCTTCCGGATGACCCATGAGGTGACATCTGCCGCCAGCTCGGTGCTGGCCTGAAAAGCCGCCTCGACGCGGTCACCTACCCATGCGAGCCCGGCCACGAGCGCGTTGCCAAGCACGGCAAGGGGCGCCTGCGAAACCGTGACTCCGGAGGATCGGGGCTCCGGGGACGAGGAACGGACGAAACGATCGAGGCCTGCCACCGGTAAGCCTGCCTCGCGCGTATCCGGAACGGGTCGGTCGACCTTCTCGGCCGGTGTGGTCCGGACCGGGACGGGCACGGAGGAGCGGCTGAACACGTCGAGAGGACGATTCATGTCTGCCTCCTTCCGTGTCGCGAGAACGCTCCCCATCCCTGCGAGATCATCGGTGATCCCGAGGTCTAGCCGACGTTAATATTGCGTAAAAAGTGGCTGATGCTGGCCTGGCCCACCCTCGAGCTCCGATCCCCTTGGACCGGACGTCCGGGATGGTCTAAATTGACAGGTCAGGGACCCAGGCGGGTCCCCGGAAAGGTGCAACCTGTGGTTTCGAAAGCCCGGATCGGAGACGTGTCGCTGCTGGTGGTGGCCGGTGGTTACGGGATCATGCGCGGACTGTTGCCCGCCACGCATGCCCTTCCGCCAGATGTCTTCACGAGCGTTCCCTACGGCGCGGTGCAGGCCTTCTTCGAGGCCGGCACGGTGGGTGCACTCGCCGACTGGTTCGCCGTGACGGCCCTGTTCCGCCACCCGTTCGGCCTGCCCATCCCGCACACGAATCTGCTGATCCGAAACAGGGCTGCCCTGGAAGCCAACCTGGCCTCGACCGTGACGGGATTTCTGTCGCCGGAAGCCATCTTGTCGCTGGTCGATCCCGGTGCCCTGGGAGGGGCGGTGGCCGAGGTCGTCCAGGCTCCAGAGACGACAGACCGGGTCAAGCAGGCGGTTCATGCGGGCATGGATCAGGCCCTGACGCGGCTGAGTCAGGCCAGCCCGATGATCGGCATGTTCCTGCAGGGGGCCATGGGCGGAGAGACCGTCCATGCCCTGATCCAGCAGGTCGTGGACGGGATCCAGGAGCGGCTGGCGGAGCTCCTGGCACGCGACAGCACCGACGCGGTGTTACGCGCCCAGATCGAGCGGATGGTGCGTTCGGCCTTCGAGCGGGGACTGCATCAGCGGCTGGTGGACGCCATCCAGTCCCGGATCCAGACCATGCCCGATGCCGAGATCGTGGCCTTCGTGGAGAACCGCGTGGGAGACGATCTCCAGTTCATCCGGCTCAACGGAGCGCTGGTCGGGGGCCTCGCCGGGCTCGGACTGTTCCTGGTGTCGCGACTGGCCGGCTGACGCCTCAGGGACGGCCCCAGGCCAGCACCCTGTCGAGATCGGCCCGGGTCACCTCGAGGGATTCTCGCCGGAGCAGGTTTTCGAGGTGCAGGCGATCCTCGGGTCCGGGCGCGACCAGATCCTCGAGTACCGCGCGCACGACGACCAGCAGCCACTGTCTCCAGGCCTCGAGAGATTCCCAGCGCGCGAGCCAGACCTGACGTTGCGCCGATCGCCAGGACACACCGAGCACCGAACGGAACCAGTGTCTGAGCACCAGGCGCGCATCTCCCTCCTCGAGCAGGGTGGGATCCTCGAGCAGCGCCGCCGGCTCGATCTCCGGGTCCGAGCGACGGAACCATTCGGTCAGCTCCCGGACCAGCGCCGGCCCCAGGTCCGTGAGGATGGCCGAACTCAGACCCCGGTCGCTGAGGCGTTCCAGCAGGTCCGTCGCGAGGGGGCGTCCGCACGTGTGCATCGAGATCGCCGAGGTCTGCATCATTGCTCCTCCAGGACCTGACTCGAACCCATAATGGATAGGATTCCTAAACAGCGTCATCATAGCAAAAAAGAGCCGGAATGGATCCCGTCTGTCGAGAAATGTCTGGACAACGGTCGGGCAACCGGCCGCGGTTTGCTATCATGCGACGAGTCACGATCCGCAAGAGGGCGATTGCCAGGGAGGAACCCCATGCCGCAGATGAAGGACAGCCGTGCCATCGTCCTGTTCAAGGGCGACGAGGGACAGTACGAACTCGACTATGATTTCCGCGGCGAGGTGGGCAATCTCGTCAATCTGGAGGACCTGGCCCTCTCGGTTCAACCGACCGGCAAGTTCCGCATCATCGACAAGACCCGGATCGCCAATCCGGGGGAATCTCCCGTCGTCACCTACACCCTCGAGAAGTTCTAGGAGTCCCGGGCATGCGCGGGCATCGACTCCTCCTCCTCGCCCTGGTCTTGCTGGCCGAGGCCGCGCCGGCCCGGGGCGAAACGGAGTTCACGCTGCCCGTCTCCTATCTGGACTGGACGCTCCAGGACGGCCCCCATCTCACGGGGATCCAGCTCCCCCTGGCCTGGTTCGGAGGTCCCTTCAAGCTGGGGGCCATGCGGGCCCAGGCAGGGGGAGCCTGGATGATGGGCTCGGACGGGAGGTCATGGCCCATGGCCACCGGTGAGGTCCTGGCGCAGCTGGAATGGCCCCTGGGAGCGTTCTACCCGCACGTCGGCGTCGCCGGCTGGGCGGGCATGCCCCTCGTAATCGGAACGGACGGTCCCTTCCGAGGTCTCGCGCTGGGCTGGATGCCGAGGGTCGGATGCCGGCTCGAGCTGGACGTCGCCTCGCTCGACCTGTTCGCGAGTCAGGGCACGATCTCGGGCCTGGAGCGCGGCGCGGACGGTCGCATCATGGGTGGCTCGATGTGGACGGCGGGTCTGCGGCTGGAGCTCGCGCTGTGACGTTTCCCGACCTCACCCGGATATTCGATACCGATCAGCTCGAGATCCTGTGCCGCCATGTGGCCGTCCGGATTCCGGCCATCCTGGCCGTGCTGGTGCTGGCATGGCTGGCCCACCGGATCGCACGCTTCCTGGTCCGACAGCTCGCACAGGCTCTCGAGAAGAATCTCCTGCCCGGCGGGGATGCCCGGCTCGCCCAGCGTACGCGCACGATGACCCACATGGCGAATTCACTGCTGCGTGCCGCCGTGGGCTTTGCTGCCGTGCTGGGCCTGATGGCCGCCTCGGGTATCGATGTCGGTCCACTGCTTGCCAGCGCCGGCGTCGTGGGTATCTCGGTCGGTCTGGGGGCGCAAAATCTGATCAAGGACCTGATCGCCGGCTTCGCGATCCTCTACGAGGACCAGTTCGGCGTGGGGGACACCATCGAGATCGATGGTCGGACGGGCACCGTGGAACGGCTGAACTTCCGGATCACCCGGATCCGGACGCTGGCCGGCGATCTCGTGACGATCCCGAACGGTCAGATCAAGGTCGTCGTGAACCAGTCCAACGCCTGGTCACGCGCGATCCTGGAGCTCACGGTGCCGAGCGACAGTGACGCGAACCAGGTCCTGTCCCTCATGACCGAGGCGGCGCGGGCCGTCCAGCAGGCCTGGCCCGCGCGGGTGTGGTCCGACCCCGAAGTGGTCGGCATCCAGTCCTTCACGGAACAGGGCATGACGTTGCGGTTGCTGCTGAAGACCGGACCTCAGGACCGGGGCGCCGTGGCGGCAGAATGGCGCAGGCACGTCAAGCAGGCGCTCGACGAGGCAGGAATCGCCCTGCCCGGGCAGACCCGGAAGCCTGGAAGCGGCTGCGTCAACGCGTGACGGCCACACCCGCGTGCCAGTCGCGATAGGCCATGTAGCGCATCAGTTCATCGGCAGTGACGGTCAGTGCACCGACCCGGGAGAGCGGATCGTTGATCACGTAGCGATCCCCCGAACGGCCTGCCACCAGGATGAAGTGCCCGCCATCGAAACCGCGCAGGGAACGCGAATCGAAACGCCCGGCGTAGGCGGCCGGATTCCCGGCAAGCACGACCAGCGCACCGGAGTCGAGCGCCTGGTCGAGCGTGGCGCGATCGCTCACCTTCCAGGCCCGGGCACCACTCTGGAGGGCCCCCCGGAGCACGTCATCATCCGAGGTCAGCTCGTAATCATTCGTATCGCCCCGCATGGCATAGCGCGCCGCATCGATCCAGTTCTCGACCGAGGCGTTCGCGGGAAGGCCGTGCGGCCGCAGCCCGATCGCCGAGAGAGCCATGGCGAGACTGGTCGGCCCACAGTTCGTGTTGTTGAAGCTGGCCTCGGGATTGTAGGGTCCGGGATCCTGAGACATGAAGATACGGTTGGCCGACGAGGTCCAGGGCGTCGCGGAGGAACGGAACACATCCGCCGCAGGCGAACGGGAAGCCACGGTGGCGAACGGGAGCGGCTCTGCGGCAGCCGCAGGCACCAGGGAGGCCCCCATGAGACGGGCGAGGCCGCTCAGGCGCATCCAGATCGAGGGCTGGGATGAAAGTGAACTGACCAGCACGACACGTCCCTCCTGGAGAGCGTTATCGGCTGGTCAGCAGTGAAAGCGGTTAAATCGGGAATAATCCCGGCAAAAGCTTTCTTAAATCAGGCGTTCGTGACAACGGGCAGGGGCTGCATGCCATTCCGGCTGTCGAGTTGCGGACAGAGAATCAGCTGGAGCTGCTTCACGGCCCGCTTGAGCCGGCGGCAGATCTCCATCTGTGAGACCCCGAGACGCCGGGCGACCTCGGCCTGGGTCATGTCCTGGAAGTACCGCATCTCGAGAAGCTCCTGCTGCTGGCGGGTGAGGCGGCTCATGGCCTCCTTGAGCAGCAAACGCTCGTCCATGTCGATCTGACCATCCCGCTGGGACCTTGGATCCATCAGGGTGTCGAGCAGGGTGCGGGTATCGTCGTCGTCTCCACGGCCTTCCTGGTCGAGCCAGAAGACCGAGACCCGGTTGTCGTACTGCTTGACCTCGTCGACGAGCTGGATGGTGATCTCGAGAACGTCGGCGAGTTCCTGGTTGGTCGGCTCACGCCCGAGCTCGTGCGAGAGGTTGGCCGTGACGACGCTGAGGCGGTAGGAAAGTTCCTGGAGCGCACGGGGCCCCCGCAGGAGGTTCTGGCGGTCCCGCAGGTAGTGCCGGATGTGGCCCGTGATGTAGTGAACGGCGTACGTCTTGAACTCGGTGTTGTGACCCAGTTCGTAACGGTCGATGGCCTCGAGGAGGCCGATGGAACCGACCTGGATCAGGTCTTCGACGGGATCCGTGCTCCGGCGGGCCAGCCCTCGGGCGATCTTCTTGACGAGCGGGATGTACTCG
>JBIIHZ010000131.1:0-5897 GCA_044235265.1 Candidatus Sericytochromatia bacterium | reverse complement strand
GCGAGACCCACGAGTACACCACCATGTATCCGGAGTTCCGCGCCACGGCCGTCGCCGAGCAGGACGACGCGGCCGTCGCCGAGTTCCTCGAGCAAGAAGCCGAGTCGCGGGAACACGCCGACGTCTTCCGTGCGGCCCTCCAGAAGGCGGAGAAGCGCTTTCAGGCCCTCGCGAAGGTCGAGGAGAAGCATGCCAACCGGTATCGCCAGGCGCTCGACCGGGTCCGCTCGACCGAGTCCGTCCGGGCCTAGCTTTTCCTGCGCCGTCCCGCCATCAGCCCGCGCCGGGCGCTCCGGTGAGGGGCCCCCATCCGAGAGGAAATCCCCCATGCGTCAGTTCGTCTGCATCATCGACGGTCACATCTATGACGAGGCCCAGGGTGATCCCGCCCAGGGCATCCCCCCAGGCACCCGTTTCGAGGAGCTGCCCGACACCTGGAGCTGCCCCGACTGCGGCGCCGGCAAGGACGACTTCGAGTTCGTCGCGCCGGCGATCGCCTGAGGAGGTGGGCCATGGAACCCGTCGTCGTGATCGGAGCCGGCCTCGCCGGGGTGACCGTCGCCCGGGAGTTGCGTCGTCAGCGCCCCCACCTGCCGATCGTCCTGGTCACGAGCGATGACGGGCACGTCTACCCGAAGCCCCAGCTCACGGCCTCGCTGAGGCTACGCCGTGAGCCGGATGCGCTCATCCGGACCCGGGCCGAGGAGCTGCGGGCCGAGGGGCTCACGCTCCTCACCCGCCATTTCGTGACCCGCCTCGATCCGCTCGCACAGGCGATCGAACTCGAAAACGGCGATCGCCTGGCCTACCGGGCCCTCGTGCTGGCCGTCGGGGCGACTCCGGTCAGGCCCACCATCGCGGGCGACGCGGGGCACGAGGTCCTGACCGTCAATCACCTCGACGACTACCGGCGCTTCCGGGAGCGGCTCCGCGCGGACCTTCCCGTGCTCCTGGTGGGAGGTGGGCTCATCGGGACCGAGTTTGCCGCCGATCTCGCCGCCAGCGGTCATCGCGTGCATGTCGTCGATCCCGGCCCCGGCCCTCTGCCGCGTCTGCTGCCCGAGGCGGCCGGTCGGGCCCTGACGCAGGCGCTGGCCTCGGCCGGGGTGACCCATCACTGGGGCTGCACCCTCGACTCCCTCGAACGCGCCCCCGAGGAGGGTTACCTGGCCGCCCTCGATGACGGGACGCGCCTGTCGGTCGGGACCGTCCTCGCGGCCGTGGGGCTCCGGCCGAACACGGGGCTCGCGCGAGAGGCCGGCCTGCCGGTTCAGCGCGGGATCCGGGTCGATGCGCACCTGCGGGTGGGGCCCACCATCTTCGCCCTCGGGGATTGCGCCGAGTTGCCCGGCGGCCTGCTCCTGCCGTTCATCAAGCCCATCACGGCCCAGGCGCGTCACATCGCCCGGGCGATCGCCGGTGAGGAAGAAGCCCCCTTCACCCTCGAAAACGTCTCCGTGACGGTCAAGGTGCCCCAGTGGCCCGTCATGTCGTCCACGCCTCATCCATCCGAGCGGGGTAGCTGGTTCGAGGAGGTCTCCCCGACCGGAACCTTTTCCCGGCTCCGCGACGATGAGGGCCGGCTCTGGCGGATCGTCGCGACGGGCGATCGCGTCCAGGATCCCGTCGTGGCTGCTGCGTGGAGCGAGTTGCCGGCGCTGGTATGACCCGGGCCATCGCCAGCGTCTGGCCCTCACCGATGCCGGGATCTGCCTCCACACGCACCGTCGTTCTCGTGTCGCATGTTCCGCGTCCGGGTATGTCCCACGTGTCGGATCTGCGCACGGGAGGTTTTCCATGTCCATCCAGCATGTCGCCACGCGTCTCGTCGTGGCAGATGGTCGCGCCGCCGCGGCCTTCTACGAGGCGGCCTTCGGGGCCGAGGGCATCCATCTGATGCCGGGGCCTGGAGGTGAGGGTATCTTGCACGGCGAATTCACCATCGCGGGGACCCGATTCGCCCTGGCGGACATGGTGCCGCCCGAGAGTTACGTTCGCACCCCGGCGATGCTGTCCGGGACATCCGTGTCGTGTCTCCTCGAGGTCGCGGATGCGGGCCTCGCCGTCGAGAGGGCCCTGGCAGCCGGAGCGACGGAGGACGTGGCCCTGCATGACACCTTCTGGGGCGCCCGCTATGCACGGGTGAAGGATCCCTTCGGTCACGTCTGGGAGATCAACCAGACGGTAGAAAGGTTCGATCCCGAGAAGGCCCGGGTGCTCATGGAAGAGGCCTTCGCGGCAGAAGCCTGACCCTGTCAGAGGGGCTGCCCCCCGGAGTTGCGCACGAACGTCGCGGCATACTCCGGGTGGTTGGTCTTGCACAGGCGATCCCACCAGTTGAAGTACAGGCCGTAATTCGCCGTCACCGCCCGGTGGTGCTGATGGTGATGGGATGTCGTGTTCAACCAGCGGAACGCCGGGTGTCTCACGAACCCTGACGGCAGGAGCTCGAAACCGAGGTGGCCGTAGACGTTCATCGCGAAGGCCACGAGCTGAAAGACGAAGATCGAGCCCGGATGCAGGGGCAGCACCAGCATCGTCAGGGGCAGGAACGCCGCCTCGATGACGGCCTCGACGGGATGGAACGCGAAGGCGGCCAGCGGCGTGGGATCGTGCGACAGGTGGTGCGTCCGGTGCCAGAACCGGAACACGCGCGGATGGTGCATGAGCCGGTGCGTCCAGTAGAACCACGTGTCGTGGATGAGCAGCAGGACCGGGACGGCGGCGATCGCCCAGACCCAGCCATGGCAATCGAGATCGTGGCACAGGTGGACGACGCCACGAATCCGCAGGGCCCGGATCCCGAGGGCGATCGCCACGAACACGGCGATCGAGAGCAACGAGGTCCCGATCTCGCGTCGGATCTGACGCAGGTCCGCCCGGCGAGGTGCAATCCGCCGGGTCTCGAGCCATGCCGGAGTCCAGCGCTGGGCGAGCAGAAAGGCGCTCCCCCCGATCAGGGCGTAGCGCCCGATCTGGAAAAGCGCGAGTGTCACGGTGACCGTCACCAGGCTCGCCTCGGGGGGAAGGGCCAGTCCGTTCGCTGGCACGGGCGGGCTCATCCGAAGCGGATCCCGGAGATCTTGACGTTCATGATGGTCTGCGAGAAGACCTGCTGCCCGGGGTCCTTGCCGGCTGCGCCCGCTGCCACGAAGAGGGGAGTCAGGTGTTCACTGCGCGGGTGGCACATGACGGCAGAGGGGGCACGCGCCCACCCGGCGAGCTGCGTGGTCCGATCTCCGAGATCCTTGAGGGACACCGCCCACTTGAGCCACTCGTCGAAGCGTTCCGAATGCGCGGTGGCCGCGGGGTTTCCGAAGCCTCGCATGTGGTGATAGCTCATGCCGCTGCCGATGATGAGCACGCCCTTCTCGCGAAGGGGAGCCAGCGCCTGGCCGATCTTGAGGTGGTCCATCGCATCGAGTCCGGCCTTGAGCGACAGCTGCACGACGGGCACGTCCGCCTTCGGAAAGGCCACCTTGAGCGGGACGAAGACCCCGTGGTCGAAGCCCCGCGTGGTGTCCTTCGCGCAGGCGATACCCGCCGAGGAGAGGTGCATCCGGACCTCGCGCGCCAGTTCGGGCGCGCCGGGAGCGGGCCAGGTCAGGCGGTACGTCTCGGCCGGGAAGCCTTCATAGTCGTACAGCAGGGGCGGACTGGGACCTTCCAGGACCGTGGGCACCGCCTCTTCCCAGTGGGCAGAGACGACCAGCAGAGCGCGTGGACGCGACGAGAGGGTGGCAGGAATCCCCCGGAGCCAGGTGGCCAGACCATCCCAGGCATCCGACGGGCCCGAGGTCCAGTCCATGAAGAAGCAGGGGCCCGCACCATGGGGCATGAACAGAGTGGGCTGTTTCACGATCGATTCCCGGTGAGTGATTTCAGCATGGTTGGCACATACCCCTCCAGCGGGGCGTCATGACACGTCTGGCCGGATCTTCCCGGGCGTGACACCAGGCGGAGTGTCGTGGCACACTGGGCCCGTGTTCTCGCCCCGCGACCCCGATCGACTCGAAGCCCGGATCTCCGAGCAACTCGGCGCTCCCGTGCTCGTCGCGTTCGCCGCCGAGCCCTGGTCCGGGTGGTCGCCTCGCCTCGATCGGCTGACCCACCCGGACAGCCTTCTGGCCTATCGGAGGGGGCGCACGGCCCTGGCGAAGGTACTGGCTCGACTCGGTCGACCGGAGGATCCGGGGGCGATCTCATTCCCGCATCCCGAGTTGAGCCTCAGCCACACGACCGAGATCGCCGTCGCCGCCGCCTGGTCCGGAGGTTCGGGGCTCGGGGTCGACCTCGAACTGGCCGGACGTCGCGTACCCGAGCGGGGCATGAGGCTTTTCCTGACACCCGAGGAGCGGGCCGCCCTCGGCTCGACCGAAGACGAGACCCGGTTGCGGCTCTGGACCGTCAAGGAGGCTCTATTCAAGGCACATCTGGCCAACGAGGGCCTGACGCTGGCCTCGTTCGAGCTCGAGTCTCCGGGATCCTGGCATGGCGAGGCGTCGGGAGCCGGTAGGCGCTTCCGTTACGGGTCCTGGGCCCTCGAGGGGGGCTGGTTGGCCCTGGCGATTGCCCTTGGTTGCATCCAGGACGCCTCGACGGAAGCTTGACGACGTTAGACCCCCGGGAGAACGGGTAAGCCTCTGTTTGCTCGTTGGAGGAGGTCCCCATCGCGTTCCCGGTGCTCGGTCGCTGGCTCGTATCCCGCCACATCCCCGTGATCGGGGTGGGGATTCATCGCGTCCTGGAGCCTCACCGCCTCGCCATCGATCACCCGGCCATGGTCGGGTTCCTGGCCCGGGTCGGTGCAACGCCCGTGCGAATGGTGCTGGGACGGGAGCTCCTGATGGTGGCCGGGCGTTACAACGGGTGGCCCGGGGTCAGGGCCGACGAGCGTCCGCAGGCGTTCGTTTCGGGGCGAGGTGACGGATGAGCGAGGAAACGACGGACGAGATGAAGGACGTGATCGTGGTGGGAGCCGGCCTGTCCGGCCTGGGGGCGGCACGCGCTCTGGTGGAGGCAGGCCTGGACGTGCTGGTGCTCGACAAGGGGCGAGGCGTCGGGGGTCGCTGCGCGACGCGGCGACTTGCCGTGGAGGGGCACGAGATCCGGATCGATCACGGGGCTCCTTGCTTCACCATCCGGGATGCTGCTTTTCGCGCTGCGATGACCCCCCTGCTCGAATCAGGGGAACTCCGGTCCTGGGTCGACGGTCTCGTGACATGCCGGGCAGGCTCTTTCGAGGCGCCGCCCGCGGCGCACGTGGAGCCCCGTTATGCCCACCTGGACGGCAACGCGGCGATCGCCCGCTTCCTGGCCGGGGGGCTCGACATCCGCTGCGAGACGGCCGTGACGGGGCTGGAACGGGCCGGGGGCGGCTGGCACGTCTCGGCCGAGGATCTCGGTCGCGGGAGGATCCTCCCGTTCCGGGCTCGACAGGTGCTTGTGTCGTGCCCCTTGCCGCAGGCTGCTCGGCTCGTGGAGGCTGACGTGAAGGTACCGGAGGTCGGCTACGACGTCGTCTGGGCCGTGATGGCCGTGTTCGCGCCGGGGGACGCGCGCGCGAGGGTGCCCGACGCCCTGCGTTTCGAGGACGAACCGGTGCTCGACCGGGCCTACCGCGACAGCTCGAAACGGGACGGGGCGTCTCACGAGACATGGGTGCTGCATGCCCGCGCCGACTGGTCGCGCGAGCATGCCGAGGAGCCCCGCGAGGCGATCGGAGCGGCCCTGCTCGCGGCGGCCGGGCGGGCCACCGGCGCGTCGTTCGGGGGGGCGATCGCCGTCCAGGCGCACCGCTGGCGCTTCGCGCGTCCGGTGGAGACGCTGGAAGGTGGCTTCGTGGCTGCCGACGGTCTGTATCTGGCGGGAGATGCCTGGGGCGAGCGGATCGAGGG
>JBIIHZ010000130.1:0-5898 GCA_044235265.1 Candidatus Sericytochromatia bacterium | reverse complement strand
GTGGTGTTCGGCCTTGGCGTCGTGGCCGTGGGTCTTCTTGTCGTGGTGGTCGGCCTTGGCGTCGTGGCCGTGGGCCTTCTTGTCGTGGTGTTCGGCCTTGGCGTCGTGGCCGTGGGCCTTCTTGTCGTGGTGGTCGGCCTTGGCGTCGTGGCCATGGGCCTTGTCGTCGTGATGGTCGGCCTTGGCGTCGTGGCCATGGGCCTTGTCGTCGTGATGGTCGGCCTTGGCCTCGTGTCCGTGGGCCTTGTCGTCGTGGTGTTCGGCCTTGGCCTCGTGTCCGTGGGCCTTGTCGTCGTGGTGTTCGGCCTTGGCCTCGTGTCCGTGGGCCTTGTCGTCGTGGTGCTCTCCATCATGTGCGGTGGCTTCCGGGTTCTGGGCCACGACGATGGGCTTGGCGGCGCCCGGTTGCAACGTCACGAGATTCGTTCGACGGAGCTGGGTGTGCAACAGAGGCAGCGAGCGATACCCGTTGCGTTCGATCTGGAGCGGGCCGTCGAGGCTGGAGGGGAGCTGGATCTGGAGGCCCCCCCCCAGTCCCGAGGTGCCGAGCACGTGGCCCTGGTCGTCCTTGACCCTGGCTCCGGCAAGCGGGGAGCCCGAGCGGGCATCGATGATGCGCAGTTCGACCCGCGTCCGGTCTGCCGAGGTCTCCGCTCGGGCTGACTGGGCGGTGAGCGTCCCCAGCATCAGGGACGAGGCCAGCCAGGCTGCCTGCCAGGACCAGGTCCGCTGGACGGTGACGATCCGTTCCCGCACCGGAGCGTGCTCGAGCCAGAGCGCGCTGCCGCTCAGCGAGGAGGCCACTCCTCCGGTCAGGGCCAGTTTGCGACCCCGTCCTGCACGTGCGGCCAGGTGGTCGATCAGGATGAGCTCGGATTCGATCCCGGCGCCCGGGAAGAGGTCATGGGCAGACATGGGGCTCCTACGCGATGGGATGAAAGGGTTTGGACGACATGCTCAACAACAGGTTTAGCCGATACGGGCTTCCGAGGGAAGCCCCCTGACCCGGGAAGACTCGAGAACTTCTACAGCAGGCTGCCGTACGTGTGGAGACCCTGGGCGAGGTAGTTGACGCCCAGGTAGGTGACGAGGACCGAGACGAAACCGAGAATCGCGAGCCACGCGGACCTGGGGCCGCTCCAGTCGTGGGCCAGCCGGGCATGGAGGTAGCCGGCATAGACCAGCCAGGTGATGAGGGCCCAGGTTTCCTTGGGATCCCAGCTCCAGTAGGTTCCCCAGGCATGGTTGGCCCACATCCCGCCGGTGATGATCCCGAAGGCCAGGACGGGGAAACCGACCAGCACCAGCCGGTAGATGAGATCGTCCAGGAAGGCCAGCTGGGCGACGAGACCCCGCGAGGCATCGAGCGTTCCTCCACCCTCGATCGCCATGGTGCCGCCCTGTGCGTTCATGTCGCGCTTCCGCTTGCGGTACAGGATCAGGTAGACGACCGCGGCGCCCGAGGCGAGCAGGAAGGCAGCATACGAGACGAGCATCAGGCTCACGTGGATCTTGAGCCAGTAGCTCTGCAGGGCGGGCATGAGAGGATGCGAGTCCCGGAGCCGCTGCGGCAGGATGCTGGCGAAGCCGATGAGCAGCGTGACCAGGGGAGCCGTCACCACGCCGAAGTACCGCGGCTTCATCACGGCCTGGACGACGACGAAGATCGCCAGCATCGCGAAGATGAGGAACATCAGGCTTTCGAAGAGGTTCGATAGCGGCGGATAGCCCGCATAGACGTAGCGGACGACCAGCGAACCGAGCGCGGCCACGAGGCTCAGGCCCATGGCGCCGTGCGCCACCCAGCGGGCCCAAGCCTGCTTGCCTGCGAGTTCGAGGAGGTAGAGGCCCGAACTGGCGAGGACGCACCAGAACAGGACCGAGACGAGCGTCTGCTCGATTCCCTGGAGGTTATTCATCGAAGGATGCTCCCAGCGAGCCGGTCAGCTTGACCAGCTCGAGACGATGCGCCTGACGGCCACGGTTGGCCTTACCGGAGAGGAGGTATCCGTCTCCGTCCGGGTTGACCCAGACCTGGCGAAGGCCGAAGAAGGCCAGGGCGGTACCCAGCATGACCACCCAGAAGCCCGTGTAGACGACGGGGATACCCGGGTCCGCCTTGACCTGCAGGCCGCTGTACAGGACCGGTCCCCGGAACGTGACGGGAACGCCCTCGACCGGGCGGGTCTCCCCGGGGGCGATCACGGCGACGGGTTCGGGGCGTCGTCCCCCGCCGAAGAAGCGCAGGACGACGAGAGGCTCCCGCTCACCCTGAAGGTAGCAGATGTAGTTCGCGCGCCCGATTTTCACGAGCTGGCTCAGCGTCCCCTTCAGGCCGAGGGGGTCGCCGGGGCGCATCTCGATGCGGCGCGCCTCCTGGCCGATCCGGGTATCGATGGCGCCCACGCCCCAGAAGGCCTGGTAGAACCAGACCCCGTCGTGGACCAGGGGTTCGTTGACCCAGATCTTGCGAGTCTCGACGACCTTGCCGTCTTTCAGGATGGACAGGTTCGAGTAGAACTGCCGGACGGTGTTCGCGTCGTAATATTCCATCCAGAACCGGTCGAGCCGGACGGACCAGGCGCGATCGCGCCGTGCCAGGGGCCCGCGCGGCTGCGCCAGGCCATCCACGATCTCGGTCATGCGGACCTGTTCGCCGGGGAACATCGGGACCTGGGCCTTGAAGACCGTGAGGCCCGACCAGATCCCGCCGATCAGGATCGTGAACAGGCCGATGTGGGTCACGAGCGGGGCGAATCGGCTCCAGCGACCCTTGTGGCCGATGAGGCCTCCCCTCCGCGAGGGATAGAGGCGATACCCGGCTTTCTTCAGGGCTCGGGCGATCGTCTCGAGGGGCTGCGTCGGGAGCGGCACGGTGACGTCGTGCAGTTGCCGTTGGACCTCCACGGGGACCTCCGGGGGCTTCCGGAGCCCCACCCGGAGGCGTGGCAGGACCATGACCTGCGTGGCCATCCAGAGGTTCAGGAAGAACAGGCCCAGCAGCGTCAGGAACCAGCCCGAGTAATAGACGTTGTTGGCCCCCAGGGCGAGCAGGATCTTCTTCGTGGACTCGCTCGTGGGCAGGTTCTGGATCACGGAGGCGTCACCCTGCGGGATGACCGTCCCGAGCGTGGAGGCCGCGGCGATCGCGAGAATCAGGCCGATTCCGAGCTTGATGGAGCTCCAGAAGCGCACGAAAGAGGGCCAGAAGGCCTTCCTGGGGCTGAGGTCGCGGGTGGGTGCGTCGGGGGGGGCGGCCATCGGGGGGGGATTCCGTTCCGGTCTCGGAGAGGTCTGGATCGGATCCAGTGTAGGCCGCACCCCCCGGAGGGGCAAGCATCGGCTGCCATCCGTCGATAATGCGGATGCCGGCCGTGCACGACATGCGCTACAATCAGGGGAACGTCCCCGGTGGACGACGCCCGGGTCGTCCGGGCACCGGCTTTCTGGACAAGGGTCTCGTATGCATCTGGTGATGTTCGGTCTCAGCCACGATTCGACACCCGTCGAATGGCGAGAACGTGTGAGCTTTTCGAGGGACTCCGCAGGGGAGGCCCTCGGGCGTCTGCTCGCGGATCCGCGGCTCACGGAGGCCGTCATCCTGTCCACCTGCAACCGCACCGAGATCTACGTGCTGGCCGAGAGCCAGGAAGCCGGTGAGGCGCGCATCCGTGAGTTCATTCGCCAGCATGTGGGTCAGGATCTCCCTGGCACGGGCGTGACGCGTGCCGATCGCGAGGCGATGCACCACCTGTTCCGGGTGGCGGCGGGCCTCGAGAGTCTCGTGCTCGGCGAGGGCCAGATCATCTCGCAGGTCCGGACCGCGCTCGAACTGGCGCGCGAACGGGGAGCCGTCGGCCCCATTCTCGAACGGTGCTTCCAGGCGGCGCTCAAGGCCGGCAAGCGGGCGCGCCACGAGACCGACATCGCCCGCGGCGCCGTGAGCGTCTCGCACGTGGCGATCGCCCTGGCGGCCGAGGCCCTGGGCGGCCTCGAGGGTCGAAATATCCTGTTGCTCGGGGCGGGCAAGATGTCCGAGCTCGCAGCGCGGCACCTCGAGCACCATCGTCCGGGGGTCGTGCGGGTGGCCAATCGCTCCTTCGATTCGGCCGTGGCCCTGGCCCGCTCGGTCGGTGGCGAGGCCGTCGCATGGATCGATCTCGCCACGCACCTCTCCCGCGCCGATGTCGTGCTCTGCTGCACGGGGGCGCCTCACATGGTGCTCATGCGCGGAGACGTCGAGGCTGCTCGGCGGCATGCGGAACGGGTTCAGCCCCAGGTCTTCATCGACATCTCGGTCCCCCGCAACCTCGACCCGGCCATCGGCACCATCGAGGGAGTCGTCCTGCATGACGTCGATGGTCTCCGCGAGGTGGCCAACCGCAACCGGCACGAGCGTGAGAGTTCCGTCGCAGCGGTCGAGGCCATCCTGGACGCCGAACTGTCCGACGTCGAGGCCTGGATCCGCAATCTGCGGGCAACGCCCACGATCGCCTCGCTCCGGGGTCGTATCCAGTCTCAGTGTGATGACGAGCTAGCTCGCTTCTGGTTGCGGCATCAGGGCGAGTTCAGCCCTGATCAGCAGGAGCAGGTGGAGATGCTGGTCAGGGGCCTCGTCAACAAGGTCCTGCATCACCCCACCGCGGAGCTCAAGCGTCTGAGCGGGCGCCAGCTCGACCGCCATTCGGCCATCCTCGGCCAGCTGTTCGGACTTTCGATCGAGGCACCGACCGAGGTCTACAAGCGCAAGGTCCAGGAGCGCCGCTACCGGGCCCGCACCCCCTCCGCACGCTAGCTCACGAGCCAGGGCCCGGAGGTGCAATCACCCTCCGGGCCCTGGCTCTTGATCGAATCAGTCGCGGCGCTCGCGCCGATCGTCTGGTTTCGACCGCTCGTGCCGATCGTCTCGTTCCGACTGCTCGCGCGCCCGGAACGATCCACCTCTCTGACCCGGAACGGCCGCAGCGGGCTTCGAGACCAGGGAGCGGTTCGCTCCCACGGCCTCGCGTCCCTTCAGCCCCGTCAACGCCACGGCGTGGCCTCCGGACTGGTAGTTGCCGCTGTACACCCCGCTCTTGACGCTTCCATTCGTTCCCCGTGCTCCCGGACTGCTGATGCGAGCCACTTCTGCGGCGGAGATGCTGCTCACCGTGATCCGACCCTGCAGGGCCATCCGGTTCACGGCGCCTCCCTGATCGACCCAGCCGTAGTCGGGAACATCGACGGTATAAGTGGTCGGCTCCTGGACATTGTCATAGACGTCTTCCGTGCGATAGGCCGTGTAGGGTTCATATCCGGCCAGGGCCGGGGTCTGGCTGCCGAGCCAGGGCGCGAGGACCGCCAGTCCGAACATCCATGCTTTCATCACGTCCCTGCCTTCCAGGAGCGATCCTCGGCGAACCACACGTCTTCCGTGAGCTGTTTCTTGCCGTTCTGGATGAAGTACGACACCATCCGTGCCTGAGCATCGTCTCCGAAGACCTCGTAGGTCGTCCCGAGTTCCGTGATACCGAGATCGGCCAGCGCGGTAAGTTCGCCCGTCTGCACGAGCGCGTCGTGGTTCTGGTCGCGCCAGATCTTGAGCCCCTTGAGTTCTTTCCCCGTCAGCTTACCGGCACCTGTCGGCAAGGGGCGGTCGCCGGGCAGGGAGGCCATCCGGACGTCGTCGTCGAGTTCCAGGGCCATCTTCACGTAGCCATTCCCGTAGCGCTGGCCGCCGAAGAGCGAGTTGCCGTCGATGCGACCATCCGACTGGGCGGCCGTCGTGACCAGGCCCTTGCGATCATCGACGAGAAACCCGTCGCGGCCATCCTTCAGCCACTCGAAGCGCCCGGTCTGGCCTATGGCCTTGAGGTCGAACGTGACCGCGCCATCGGGGACGAAGGCCGTCAGGTGGTT
>JBIIHZ010000129.1:0-5924 GCA_044235265.1 Candidatus Sericytochromatia bacterium | reverse complement strand
AGGGCTGCGGTTGAGGCTGGACCACGGGCTGCGGGGCCGGCTGCTGGGGCCATGGCTGCGGCTGAGGCTGGACCACGGGCCGCGGGGCCGGCTGCTGGGGCCAGGGCTGTGGCTGAGGCTGGACCACGGGCTGCGGGGCCGGCTGCTGGGGCCAGGGCTGCGGCTGGGGCTGGACCACGGGCTGCTGCGGCTGCGCAGGGGGCTGCGTCGATACGGCCGGCATCCGGAGCACCTGCCCGGGATAGATCAGGTTGGGATCCTGGATGCGATCGCGGTTCAGCTCGTAGATCTCGCGCCAGCGATTTGCGTTGCCGAGACGTTCCTGGGCAATCTTCGTCAGGTAGTCTCCGTTGCGCACGATGACCGTCGAGGCGCTATTCGCCGGGGGCGCGGGCCTGGCCACGGCTGCGGCCGTCGGCTCGAAACGATCGGCTTCAGGGCGGACCTGGGCAGGTGCAGGTTCAGCCGGGGCTGCTGCCTGGGCCGAGGGGGGCAGAGTCTGGCCGGCCAGAAGGGCCTTCACGTCGGTCCGGACGCGATTCCAGTCGAAATTCTCGGCCGGGTCCGCTTTGCGTCCCCTGGGCAGGGCGACGTCCTTGTGGCCAGTGATCCGATCGAGGGGGATGCCGTAGGTCTGACACATCCAGGCGACGAGCCGCGCCAGTGACGCGTACTGGGCCTCGGTGAAGGGATCCTGCCCATCGCCCTCGTTGACGAGTTCGATCCCGAGGCTGAAGTCGTTGACGTCCTCGCGGCCCTGGAACGAGCTTTTGCCGGCGTGCCAGGCGCGATCGCCATCGGTGACGGGCTGCGTGATGCGGCCGTCCTTGCCGATGACGTAGTGGGAGCTCACGTCGGAAGCGTCATTCTGAAAATAGGTGCTGACGGACGAAAGCGTCCCGCCCGAGGTGTGGTGCAGCACGATCGCCGAGATGTCGGAAGGGCCACCGGGGCGGCGATCGCGATTGGGTGAGGGGACGCTCGTGACCGGCGGCTTGGGGAGCACCCCGGAGCCACCTGCCAGGACAGGGCCCCACGAGGGAATGCCATAGGGGTTGTCGACGCGCAGCGCCATGATCGCCTCCTGCTCTACCAGGTCACGACAGGGTTATCGGGAAACCCGGGGGAGTAGTCGGTTAATGGCAAGTGAAGATTGATTCATGAATCCGTGAAGCCGGTACGAGGCGCCGTTCGACAGCCGGCCTTCGAGCCCCTATGATGCACGGTGGTGGCCCGTGGGCCCCGGGAGGTCGAGATGTCGCTCCGAGACTGGTTCGCAGCACGGTCCCAGAGTCGTCTGGTCGATACCGAGCGGGAGAAGCGCGAGATCGCCGACGGACTCTGGTCCAAGTGCGTGGCATGCCAGGAACCGCTCTTCACCAAGGATCTGATGGCCAATCTCCAGGTGTGCCCGCTCTGCGGACAGCATCACCGCGTCGAGGCCCGGGAACGGATCCACCAGCTCGCCGATCCGGGCTCCTTCCGCGAGCGCCATACGGAGCTCAGGAGCGTCGATCCGCTCGGCTTCGTCGATACCAGGCCCTACCCCCAGCGTCTCGCGGATGCGCGAGCCCGGGCCGGTGACCACGACAGCATCATCGTCGGGACCGCGACCATCCATGATCGTCCCGTCATGCTCGCCGTGATGGACTTTGCCTTCATGGGGGGCTCGATGGGCTCCGTGACGGGCGAGAAGTTCACGCGCGCCGTCGAGGATTGCGTCCGTGAGCGGCTCTCCCTCGTGGTGGTGGCTTCTTCCGGTGGCGCCCGCATGCAGGAAGGGATCCTGTCCCTCATGCAGATGGCCAAGACCAGCGTCGCGATCTCGCGCCTCGCCCAGGCCGGGCTGCTGTACATCTCGGTTCTCACCGATCCGACCACCGGTGGCGTGTCGGCCAGCTTCGTCACCCAGGCGGACATCATCCTGGCCGAGCCCGGGGCGACCTTCGGCTTCGCCGGGCGTCGCGTCATCGAGGCCACCATCCGCCAGAAGGCTCCGGCTGACTTCCAGACGGCCGAGTGGGTGCTCCGGCATGGCCTGATCGACCAGATCGTGCCGCGTCCGCGCCTGCGTGACACGCTGGGCGAGCTCATCGACCTGCACGTCCAGCGCATCCCGGTCCCGACGCGTCCGTCGGGCCATGCTCTCTGATCGGAGGTCCCGTGCCCGCCCCGCGCAAGCCCGGCTTTCAGCTCGAGTTCGAGGCCCCCATCCTGCACCTCGAGGCCAAGATCCGGGAGTTCAAGCAACTCGCCGAGGAAGGTGGCGTCGATCTCGGCGAAGAGGTGAAGCGCCTCGAGGAGCGCGCCGCCAAGCTGAGAAAGGCGGTCTACGATCACCTGACCCCTGGCCAGAAGATCCAGATCGCCCGGCACCCGGCACGCCCGACGGCTCTCGACTACATCCAGACGATGACCGACAGCTTCTTCGAGATGCACGGCGATCGCATGGGGCACGACGACCACGCCATCGTGGGCGGTATCGGACGTTTCGAGGGCCGCAGCGTGATGTTCATCGGTCATCAGAAGGGTCGGAACACGCGCGACAACATCCATCGAAACTTCGGGATGGCCCATCCCGAGGGTTATCGCAAGGCCATGCGCCTCATGCGTCACGCCGCTCGCTTCGGGATGCCGATCGTCACGCTCATCGACACCCCGGGCGCCTACCCGGGGATCGCGGCCGAGGAGCGAGGCCAGGCCCATGCCATCGCCGAAAGCCTGGCCCTCATGGCCACCCTGGAGGTCCCCATCGTCTCCGTCGTGATCGGGGAAGGATCATCGGGTGGCGCCATCGGCATCGGGATGGGCAACCGGGTCTTCATGTTCGAGCACGCCTACTATGCCGTCATCTCGCCCGAGGGCTGTGCGGCCATTCTCTGGAAGGATGCGTCGCACGCCACCCAGGCCGCCAAGATCTTGAAACTCACCTCGCAGGATCTGCTCGATCTGGGCGTCATCGACGCGATCATCCCCGAACCGGTCGGCGGCTGCCATCGGGAAGCCATGCAGAGTTCTCGCAGCCTCGCGCGGACGGTCTCGGAAGCCCTCGAGGAGCTGGGGCGCATGAACGCCTTCCAGCTCCTCGAGCATCGTCACGACCGCTACCGCCGGATGGGGCAGGTTGCGGAGGTCTTCTAGGGGGCGATCGCGAAGAAGACGTCTTCGGCCAGGTGCTTCTCCCCGTTCTGCGTGAACGAGGCGACCAGGACCTGTTCATCTGCTTCGTTGCGCGCATAGGTCGGCAGTCCGGCGATCTCGGTGACACCCAGGGAATCGAGGGTCCGCAGTTCCCCGGGTTGGATGCGGGCGTCGCCGTTGGTGTCGATCCAGGCCTTCAGGCCCTCGAGGGCCTTTCCACGGAGGGTCGTGGCCACCTGGAAACCGGCCGTCCCTGCCGAGGCGAGGCGATTCTGTTGCATCAGCAGGACGGCCAGCTTGGCATAGCCGTTGTCGAAGCCCCCCGCGCTGCCGAAGAGTTGCTTGCCCGATACGAGCCCGTCACCCTGGGAGGCTCGCGTGGCCGCGCCGTCACGATCGTCGACGAGGAGGGCGTCCCCGTCCCGGTTCATCCACTCGATCTGCAGGGACTTGCCCATCCCGAAGAGATCGAAAGCAACGGATCCGTCGCGGACGAAGGTATGGCCGTGCTTCCGGATGCGCGCCGTCGAGCGACCGGTGACTCCGATCCGCCCGTCGTGGTTGAGGTCGAGGGCGATGGGTGAGCCGGTCAGGGCGCATGCCTGGTAGAGGCACAGGGCCAGGGTTCGCAATTGCTGGGCCGTCGCGTTCGGCACGTCGAAGGTGTAGGCACGGCCCCAGCGGGTCGAGTACCACTCGTAGATGGCTCGCTGGACCTGGTCGTTCGTCATGCCGGCGCGGGTGAGGCTGAAGATGGCGTTCCAATCTCCGCCGTTGTAATCATGCTGGACGGTCAGGGGGCGGACAAATGGGTTTGCCGGCATCGACGAACCGTAGTAAAGGGTGTTGACTCCCTGGATCCGCAGCGTGCCCGCCAGGTTCGGATCGGCTTCGATCATCTGGGCGAGACGCAACAGGCGAGAGGCCTGTCCGAGCAGTCCGGCGGTGTCACCAGAGCCCGTGTTGGCGACCTCGTAACGGTAGACGGCGTCTCCCGTGATGCTTGACGACGTGTTCAGGGCAGGGTTCCTGGCGGCGTCCGGATATCCGTCCTGCCAGCTCCCCAGGGTACCGAAGTTGCTGCGCAGAAGTCCCAGATCCCACTCCCGGGAATGCCATTCCTTGGCCCAGTCGGAGTTGTGGGTCGCCAGGGCCGAGGCGGTGTCGGTGAGTTCTCGCTTGATGCTCCAGGTCACCACCGAGGCGTGGTTGGCTTCATCTCGGGACACCGAGACCGCGGTCGTGGTTCGCGAGTGCGCGCCGGTCACCACGCCGGCGGCAGGGGCACCTGCCACGGCAGCCGGATTGGCTTTCGGTTCGTAACGGGTGACGGGATCCTGTCGGGTGCGCTCCACGGGCACCTGGATGTCCACCTCGACGCGATCTTTCACGACGCGCCTGTTCCGTACCTTCAGGACGGGTTTGCCGTGCGCGTCCTGGCCCATCTGGACCTCTCGCCCCTGCCGGACGGTCTCCGTCGAGAGCTTGCGCTCCCCGGCGTGTACCGGAGTGGACAGGGACAGGACCAGCAGGCCAAGGGCCATCCCCGTGGCGGCGGGTCTGAAACCGGAAGGATGAAAATTGTTCATGACACACCTCGGAACGTACCAGCAACGAGTACCCGAGCGGTCTATATGCCCCCGGTCGATCGAAGTTTCGCGAGACCGTGTTCAGACCTTGTTAAAAATGCGTTCGCCCCCCGGATCGACGATCCGAGGGGCGCGTGACGCGGGGTTCAGGACGCCTTGCCGAGCTGGGTCTCGATGCGACGGGCCACGTCATCCAGCATCGCCGGATCGGCATACTCGTTGACGGCCCAGCCGCCATCGGCCGCCCGGTAGGAGTTGTGCAGACCGAACTTCTGCTTGTAGGCGACGACGGCCTGGCTGGTGGCCTCGTCGTACTGGCCCGTCGGTGACACCGCGAACCCCAGGCGTGCCAGGATGGTCTGGAGGTCCTTGATGGGCTGGGTCTGGGTCGAGCCGGGACCCAGGGCACCCGCCTGCTGGTAGGAACGGACCTCGGCCATGAAGGCCTGGATGTTCTCGGGCGAGTTCAGCAGCCGGTACTGGGCAGCGATCGCCGCATGGTCGGGCCCAGGGGCGGCCGGCTGCGGAGCGGCCTGCGGGATGGGCTGGGGGGCAGCGGCGACGGGTTGCTGCACGGGTACGGGGGCCTGCGGAATCGGGGCCGCTGCCGACATGGGCGGCCGAGCCACCATCTGGGCCGGAGCATTCGGGTCGTTGATGACGGTGGCCGGCTGGATCTGGATGCTGCCGGACGACGGATTCGCGATGGTCGATGCGATCTGGGGCATCATCCCCGGAGCGGGCTGCGTGTTGACGACCGTGCCAGGCTGGATCTGGATGGTGCTGGCCGGCTGCACCTCGATGTTCCCGGAAGGCTGCATCTGGGGCGCCGTCGCTGGCTGGATCTGGATCGTCCCGGAAGAGGACGTCTGGTTCGCTTGCTGCTGCATCCGGGCCTGAAGCTCCTTCATGAGCGAATCGAGCATCCGGGCATCCGCATATTCGTTGACCGCGAACTGCCCGTCAGCCGAACGATAGCTCTGGCGGATACCCCGTGACTGCTTGTACGCGACGACGGCCTGCTGGGTGGCCTGGTCGTAGGTGCCGGTGGCGGGGGACTGGAAGCCGAGGATCGCGAGGGCGCCCTGGAGATCCTGGATCGCCTTCTGGTTGGTGCTCCCCGGCCCGAGGGCGCCATCGACGGGGTAGCGCTGGACCTCGGCCAGGAAGGTCTGGACGTTCTCCGCGGTGTCG
>JBIIHZ010000128.1:0-5927 GCA_044235265.1 Candidatus Sericytochromatia bacterium | reverse complement strand
GAGGGCCCGCCGCGCCACGGGTTGACCGCGCACCTCGGCCAGATCGGGCCCGCAGAGGCTTACCTGGCTCGACGTTGGGGGCTCGATCCGGGCAGGAACAGCTCCCGTTGAGAGGCCGCGGACCACGCCCCCCAGGTCGGAGAATGGCCAGATCCGCAACCCGGTGACGGCCGCGGCCTCGCCGGCGCTGGACCCGGGCAGGACCAGATCGAGAGACCCACGTTTTCGGGCCAGCAACGCGGCCGACAGCACGCCCGGAACCGGACGCAACCGCCCGTCCAGCGCCAGTTCCCCCAGAAACACATGGCGATCGAGCGATACGGGACCGTCGATCTGGCCACTCGCGACGAGGATCCCCACGGCGATCGCCAGATCGAACGCCGGACCGATCTTGCGGAGGTCGGCAGGCGCCAGGTTGACGGTGATGCGGCGCAGGGGAAAGTCGAAACCGGCGTGCCGGATGGCGCTGCGGACCCGATCCCGGCTCTCGATCACCCCGGTGTCACCCCGGCCCACGATCTGGAACACGGGAATCCCGTTGGCCAGATCGACCTCGACCTCCACGGGAAACGCCTCGAGCCCCCACCACCCCACGGTCTGGACGACAGCGACCACGGCCGCACCTCCTGTCATGATATTAAAATGTATTATATCATATGAAATCATTGTAGAATAACCCCTCGTCGACTCCTGACAGGGAGAACCCCTCATGAATGGCAAGCTCTGGATCCGCTTCCAGTCAGATCCCATGCACGAACTCGGAGAGGCTTCCCCCCCCTCCGACCGCGCCTCCTCTGCCCCACCGGCCCTCGGAGTCGAAATCGGGACGGAAGCTCCGGGTGAGCGGCACTTCCGTCTGGACCTCCCGGCGACCCGGTCCCTCGCGGAGGCCTTGCAGGCCGCGAGGGACTGGATCCTGGGCCATGAAGCCATCCCGCCCCGTGGCGCAGCTTGCCGCGGCGAGACCATGCCCTCGAAGGCCCTCGAGGACCTCCTGGCGATCGCCCAGCCGGGAGAGATCTGGGTCGGAGACGAGATCCACCACGACCTGCGGCCTCACCTCGCCTTCACGGGCTGCCAGGACCTCGGCAAGGGACGGGCCTACCGGGTGGGCGATGCGCTCGAACGGTTGCCGCATTTTCCCCTCGTCGGTCGGGAGGAGGCCCTCCAGGAACTTCTCGGTTTCTGGGCAACGGCCTCCCGGGGCCGGACCGCCTGGCTGCACCTCTCGGGGCCGGCCGGCATCGGCAAATCCCGGCTCATCCAGGAGTTTCTCGAGTCGCTCGGTCCGGCTGCCCGTCCGATCCGGGTCCGGTGTCACCCCGATGGCCCGTCGCGCCCCCTCGACGTGCTGGCGCAGGTCGTCCGGGCCCTGAGTGACGATCCGCTGGGCAGCCTCCAGGCTCGCCAGGACGAGGGATGGGCCCTGGCCGGCCTGCTCGGTCTCGTGCCACCCCGCGAGGGCCTCACACCTCGCCATCGGCGATTCATGGGCTTCCGGGCCCTCGAACGGTGGCTGCGGGAACTCTGCTCGGAACACCCCCGGATCGTCCTCATCGAGGACACCCACTGGATCGATGGCGATTCGCAGGCATGGCTGCAAGGCTGGCTCCAGGATCTGGATTCCGCCACGCAGGATATCCCCCTCCTGATCCTCACGGCCTCGAGAACGGGGCTCCAGAACCTGACCGCGTCGAGACTGCGGTTCGCGCACGTCGAGAAGATGCTCGCCCCACTCGCGCCCGAATCGGTGCGTCCGTGGGTCGAAGAGGCCCTCACCGGAGCGGATCCGGGCACGCGAGACGCGGTCCTGACGCGCTCGGGTGGCAACCCGTTGCTGCTCCAGGAACTGGTGCGCATGGCCAGGATGCGGGGGGATCTCACGAGGCCACGGAGCGACATCCCGGTCGAGGTGCAATGGGATCTGGAAGGTCGCCTCGAGTTGCTTCCCTCCGTCGCTCGGAGAATGCTCGAGGCCGCATCGATGGTCGGTCTCCGGTTCGAGGCCCGCCTGGTCGAGGACCTGATCGCCTCGCCGGCGAGCGGGCCGTCCTGGACCGGTCTGCTCGCTCAGGGTCTGGTGGAGCAAGTCCCGGGGGACGACGTGCAGTTCGCGTTCACTCACCCCCTGTTCTTCGAAGGGGTCCGCCAGCGCCTCGATCCCGAAACGCAGCGTGCCTGGCACACCCGGATCGCGTCGGAACTGTGGTCTGGCCGGGGCGACCTCGAGCGGGTCGCGCGTCACCTGGTCCAGGGGAATCCGACCAGCTATGGTCGGGACATCCTGCTCAGGGCAGCGAGAGCCGCGATCATGAAGGCCTCCTGGCGAACGGCGCGCATGTACCTGCACGCCGCCCTCTCCCAGTCCGGCGAACCTGCGCCGACCTCCCTGTGGCTCGACCTGGCAGAACTGGGGCTCTGGCTGGGCGAGTGGGAGGAGGCCGGTCGGATCCTGGATGCCCTGCCCGTCCCGGGCGACGCGGAGGAATGGCTCCGCCGGGCGGCCCTGCTGACTCGCCACCTCGAGGGCCGAGGTCGCCTGCGCGAGGCGTACGAAGTCCTGACCGAGATGCACGCCGATCCGCGTGCGGCCGATGCCACCCGGGCGGCACGCCTCGTCCTGCACCGCGCCCGCATCGCCCTGCGGCTGGGCGACTGGCCCCTCGTCGAACGGTTGACGGATACCATCCGAGCCTCGCAACCTGCGCTCACCGTCGAGGAGCAGGGCCACCGGGCGAGCTTGCTGGGGAATCTCGCCTACCACCGGGGCCACCTGGAGCAGGCGATCGCGCTGCACCGGGAAGCCCTGACCCACCGAGAATCCCTCCAGGATCTGGGCATGAGCGCGGGCAGCTGGATCAACCTGGGTACATGCGCCTTCGAGCTGGGCGACTGGGACGAGAGCGAGCACTGTTTCGAGCGGGCACACGAACTCACGGACCGCACGGGAGAACGGTGGCTCCAGAGTCTGGTCCTCAACAACCAGGGACACCTCGTCCTGAATCGAGGGCGCCTGGAGGACGCCGAGAAGGCCTACGGCGCGGCCCTCGCGCTGAAGCGCGAGCTCCAGGAACCCGCCGGAGAGGCGATCGCCCTCGCCAACCTGGCGCTGGTCGCCTGGCGACGTGGACACCAGGCCGAGGCCGAGAGCCTTGTAGAAGCAGCCCTGTTGCTCGTGGAGCGCGCGGAGTACCACGAGGTGCTCCCGGAGGTGCTGGCCGTCGAGGCCCGTCTCCAGCAGGCCTCCGGCGACGAGGCCCGCGCCCACCGTGCAAGCCGACGCATCCTCGACCTGACGGCCGGAACGCCGGCTCGAGGGGCCCGGGGTAGCGCCCTGCGCCTGCTGGCCGACCAGGCCGGACGTGCCGGCAGGCTGGCAGAGGCCGAACGTCTGGCACGGGAGTGTCTCGAGGCCTCGGAGGACCGCCCGCGCTCGCTGGAGCGCGGACGCGCCCTGGCGACCTGGAGCTGGATTGCCCGGAAGAGGGGACTCCACGCAGAGGCCCTTCGCGCCTGCGACGAGGCGAGGGCCTGCTTTCAGCGTCTGGGGGCCCGTCTCGACCTGGCTGAACTTCCGGCATGGACCCCCGGATGAGACCTTGTAAACGATGGCCATGAGCAGGTATATTATGGTCACCACCACCGGGAGTGACGCGCATGCCCTGGCCCTGGAAACCCCGTCCCCCCGACGGAAGAAAAGCTCCCGATCCGGCTTCCGGCCAGCCCTCGGGTGATCCGCTGAGTGCCCTGGAAGCCGTGAGTCGCACGCTCGGAGTGGCTTCCGCAGCCTATGGCTGGTGGCCGGAGGGATGCTGGAGTCCCCTGCTGGGGACCCGGGGAGACCCCGCTTCCGTGCTCCGACTCCCGGCTTCCCTGGAAACGAGCGAGGAGATGTCCTGGGTCTCCACGTCCCGGTCCCTGAGAACCGTGCTCTTCGAGGAACTCCGGGGCACGACCGTCCATCGACGCGCGCGGGCCCTCGTTCCGCTCTTCCACCGGGGCCAGCAGGTGGGGTTGCTGGTGCTCGAACGCGAGCACCGAGCATTCGAGGCGCGCGAGATCGAGCCGCATGCCCCCCTGTTCGAACATCTCGCCTGTCAGGTGGCGACCTTCCGGGCCGACCAGGAACTGATGCGCAGCCATCGCACCCTTCGCTGGCTCGCCGCCATCGGCGAGAGTGCGCCGGGGGCTTCGCTCGACGCGACCCTGGCCCGGGCGCTCCAGGACCTGCTCAGGGCCTCGTGGGTGATGGTCCTGCACCGGGAGTCGTTCCAGATCTCGGCCCGGGAGCCGACCTGGATGGAGCTGCTCGAGGACATGGCCGATCACCCGGACGCGTGGCCACGCCTGCTCGGTCCCGACGCGGGGCCGCGACGCTGGTCGGGGGACGATCCCGACCTCTCGGAGGACGAGCGTCACCGCCTCGAATCGCTCGGCCCCACCCAAGAAGTGCTACGCCTGGCCTCCAGGCAAGGCCGCATCCTGGTCGGCTGGATCTCGGCTCGCCCGCTGCAAGACGCGAGCCGGGACCACGTGCATGAGGTCATCCGCTCCTGGGAAGTGGCCACGCGTGCCGGACTGGCCGAGGGGCACGATGCCTGGGGAGCCATGCGTGACGCGCGGGAACGCGAGGCTCTCGAAGAGGCCGCCCGGGCTCGCGGAGCGATCGCCCGCCTCCAGGGTGCCACGGTTGCCGTCGAAGAGGCCCTGCGTGACCTGGCCAGCCAGGTGGAGTTACCCGCTTCCATCCGACAGCGCCTGGCGGCGCTCGTGGGCCCCCTGCACGTCCTGCGTGGCAAGCTCGACGAGCAACCCGATCCGGGCGCGTGCTGTCGCATCCAGGACGTCATGAAAGGTCTGCAAGCTCCGGTCATGCAGCTGGCCCAGCTCCATCAGGTCCAGCTGGCGACCGAGTTCGAAACCGACGTCACGTTGCCCGTCGACGCCGAGCGCGCGATGTTCCTCCTCTCGGTGCTCCTCGACAATGGCATCCGGTTCTCGCGCCCGGGCGGCCGCGTTCGCCTGTGGGTGATCCGCGGCGAGTCCCACGTGCGCGTCATGGTCTCCGATTCGGGCATCGGGATCCCGGCCGCTTGCCAGCCACGCATCGGGGAGCGAGGCTATCAGGTGGACCCGTCCCGGGGCGGGGCAGGGATGTCTCTGGCTCGCCTGCGCGAGGTCCTCCAGCGGGTGGGCGGAACGATCGGCTTCAGCTCGCGGGAAGGAAGCGGGACGACCTTCCACGTGACCCTGCCCCTCACCGCCACCCGGGAGTTTCATGCCAGCCATCCGTCCTGACCGGGGACCTCTGACCTGGATCGCCCTCGCGGGGCTGGTCCTGGCGCTCGGTTGCGACCCCGTCCGGCCGGGCACGTCAGGCATCATCGGGGGGCCCGGTCCACGGGACGGCGTGAGCCAGACGGCACCGGTCGTGATCGGCGATGTCTTCGACGAAACGGGCCGCCCCGTCCCCGAGGCCCAGGTGCGCTTCTACCGTGGCCGCGGCCGCGATGGCTCGACGGGTGGCGGCACCGGCTCCACGTTCACGGCCCGTACAGATGCCACGGGTCGCTTCCGGATCGCGTCGATCCCGGCCGGCACCTGGACGGGTGAAGCGGTCGACGCCCGCGAGCGGCTGGCCATCCGGCGATCGCTCGTGGTGCCGGACGGGGGCACCACCGAGTTCGGGGCCTGGGTCGTGAAGCCGCCGGGCTTCCTGAAGGGCCGGGTCGTGCTGCCCGACGGGGCACCGGCCCTGGGGCTCGAGGTCTTCGTGCCCGGCACGGACGCCGTGGCCCGCACGGACGCCAGCGGCTCGTTCACCTTCTCGCGCCTGGGCGAGGGCACCTACGACGTCGTCGCGATGGCGCCACGCCGCGTGCCGGCGGTCCGCGAGGGCCTGGTCGTGCGCGCGGGCGAGACGACCG
>JBIIHZ010000127.1:0-5986 GCA_044235265.1 Candidatus Sericytochromatia bacterium | reverse complement strand
TGGCCCTCGTCGGCCGGCCCTTCATGATCAAGGCCAAGCAGATGGGTCACAAGGTCATCGTCTTGACCGGTGCCAAGCGCCTCAACGAGGACTGGCCCCGTGACATCATCGACGATGTCTTCGCCGTTCCCGATCCCTTCGATGAGAAGGTCGTGAAGAACGTCGTCAGCTACCTGGCCCGCCACCAGCGCATCGACCGCGTCGTCCCGATGGGCGACTTCGACGTCGAGATCGCCGCCATGCTGCGCGAACACCTGCGTCTCCCCGGCATGGGCGAGACGACCATGCGGTACTTCCGTGACAAGCTCGCCATGCGTCTGAAGACCCAGGAGGACGGCATCCCCGTTCCCGAGTTCGTCCACGTCCTGCACCACCCCGACGTCGTCGACTACATGAACCGCGTCCCCGCTCCCTGGGTGCTCAAGCCCCGGCAGGAAGCCGCGTCGTTCGGTATCAAGAAGATCTACTCGCCCGAGGAACTCTGGGCCGAGTGCGACAAGCTCGGAGACAAGCAGACCCACTACCTGCTCGAAAAGTACACGCCGGGTGACGTCTACCACGTCGACAGCATCGTCAGCGAGCGCGAGGTCGTCTTCGCATCCTGCTCGCGCTACGGCATGCCCATGCTGGACCTCAACACGACGGGCGGCCTGTACACGACCCGCGTGATCCCCCGTGGCGAGGACGACGACCGGCAGCTGCGCGAACTCAACGAGCGCGTGGTCAAGAGCCTCGGCCTCGTCCGTGGAGTGACCCACATCGAGTACATCAAGGGCCGCGAAGACGGGAAGTTCTACTTCCTCGAGGCCGGCGCCCGCGTCGGTGCCGCGCGCATCCCCGACGTCGCCTGGCATGCGACCGACATCTGTCTGTGGCATGAGTGGGCCATGATCGAGATCGGGCAGGGCAAGATCCCCTACGAGCTCCCCGCGCATCGCGAGGAGTACGCCGGCACGATCATCACGCTGGCTCGCCAGGAGACGCCGGACCTCTCGGGTTACACCGATCCCGAGATCTGCTATCGCCAGGCGCGCAAGCACCACGCGGGCCTCATCGTGAAGTCCCCCGACCAGGGGCGCGTCGAGGAACTGCTCCATCAGTACGCCGAGCGCTTCAGCCGGGACTTCATGGCGCACGCCGCGCGCAAGGAAGCCTAGCCCGTGGCGGAGATCGTCGCCCAGGAGATCACGTCGCTCATCCGGCTCCGGCTGGGCTCGCACGATGCCCACTATGCCGGTGACCTGGTCGCGGGCGCCAAGATGCTCGAGCTGTTCGGGGACGTGGCCACGGAGCTCCTCATCCGCCTGGATGGGGACGAGGGCCTGTTCGTCGCTTACTCGAGCGTCGAGTTCCTGAAACCGGTCTTTGCCGGTGATTACATCGAGGCCCGGGGCAAGCTGACCAAGGTCGGCAACACCTCGCGCACGATGGAGTTCGAGGCCTGGAAGGTCATCCGGCCGATCCGGGGCCAGGGGCTCGGCGACTCGGCTGCCGAGGTGATCGCGGAACCCGAGCTCGTTTGTCGGGCCCGGGGCACCTGCGTCACACCCAAGGACAAGCAGCGCACGACGCCGGCTGGCCTCGAGGGCTGAGGCGTTCATCCCGGGACATGCAGGGGGGAGGCGTTTGCCTCCCCCCTTTTTTCATGGCCCCCTGCTTCATGAGCCCGGGCAGAGGAACGAGGTCGATGGCGGACCGGCCGGTTCGGCCGCGTTGTTGATCCGGTCGACGGCATCGTTGAGATCCGCGATCGTCGCTCCCCCGTACGAAGCCGCGAGCGCCGAGGCCGTCGTGGCCCCGCCCAGCACGGCCTCCGCGAGCGTCTCGAGTTGCTGGACCGTCAGCCCGGGAAAGAACGCGAGCCCACCCGGCGCACCCGGCGCGATGACCAGGTCCCCGAGATGCGTGGCGTCCCCCGTCGTCTCGCCCGGCAAGAGATCCCGGGCCGAAAAGTCGACGTTGAGCCGGAGCGTGACGACCTGCTTGCCGAAGACCCCCGTCCCCACGTTGACCGTCGGGTCCGGGTAAGCCGCTGACAGCGCCCCCGGGGGGCCGGACTGGGACGATCGCAGGAAAGCCCCGACGGCCGTCGCCGAGGTGAACGTCAGGGACAGGGACGTCCCGACGTGAAGCCCGGGCGGAACCGGATAGAGCGTGGGGAAGCTGGCCTGGAGCCAGGTTCCCGGGTTGTTGCCCGCCGGCGTGCTGCCCCAGCCGCCGAGCGTGACGGTTCGAAAATTGCCACAGCCAGACGCCGGGGCGTCCGTCGGGTCGATCGTGGGATCCACCGTCGGATCGATCGTGGGATCCACCGTCGGGTCGATCGTGGGATCAACCGTCGGGTCGATCGTGGGGTCCACCGTCGGGTCGATCGTGGGGTCCACCGTCGGGTCGATCGTGGGGTCCACCGTCGGGTCGATCGTGGGATCCACCGTCGAGCCTATCGTGGGGCCGACCGTCGGGTCGAAGGTTGGACGAACGGAAGGGAAAGGGCTCGGCGTGAAATCGTCGTCACCGCCACCCCGCGGATGCAGGGGCAGGGGCCAGAGGCGGGCGAGCCAGATCGGATAGACCAGGCACTCCTCGACCCGGACCTCCCAGCACACGGGCTCGCAAGCCTGAGGCTGCCGTACCCCGGCAGGCAGACAATCCTTCCAGGCCACCTCGCGCGCACCCGGGCCGCAGGCCCCGGCCAGGAGAGCATCCACGTTCCCTCGAGGCGGCCGCTCCTGGGCGACGAGATACACCCCCGGACCGGGAACCTCGAACGCGAACCGTCCATCGCCCCCGACCGCCACGGTCTGCAGCGGTCGATCCGGATCGACCAGGCCTCCGGGACCTCGCCGGTAGAGCCGGACCGTCCGGTACCCGAGAGCGAGGTCAGGGGCGGTCCAGCGGGCATCCCCGTCCCGGTCGGCGAAGATCAGGCCCTCGATCCGGGCGAGACCGCCTGCTGGAACGATCTTCGCAGCCGGCCCCGGACCGGCGGGTGCCCCGGGGGATACCCGGACGTGGGGGGGAACGGCCTCGGCAGGAGGCGGAGAGACCGGAGCCGGCTGTCTGGCCAGACAGCCGCTCCAGACCAGCCCTCCCAGCACGACGGCGAGCGGGATCGCCCGCCTGACGCGACGCCTCATGACAGCACCTCCTCGAACCCTGGCCGCAGCTTCCCGTCAGGAGAAGACAGGCGGGGATCGGAGCATCCGGTAGAGGCGACGAACCGGGAAAGGTCAGGACGACCGACGTCCCTGCCAGGTTGTGACCAGCCCTCAGGAAACGACCGGCTCGATCTCCCGGAGCGCGCGCAGGCGAGGCGAGACGAGGGTGATGCACCCGACCGTCAGCAACGTGCCCAGAGCCCCGACCACGACGGCGGGGCCCGCTCCCCACCATGAGGCCGTCAGCCCGGACTCGAAGCTGCCGAGTTCGTTGCTGGTGCTGATGAAGAGGCGATGAACCGCCTCGACCCGACCTCGGAGCGCATCGGGGGTGAGCATGGTGACGAGCTGGGAGCGAACCACGACGCTCACCATGTCGGTGGCCCCGATCGCCACCAGACACAGGCCGGCCAGCCAGACCTCCGAGGTCAGGGCGAAGGCCAGGGTGGCCCCACCGTAAGCCACCACGGCCCCGATCAGCGCCGGACCGTTCCGGCGGATGGGTGGGCGCCGGGCCAGCCAGAGGCTGGTCAGGGTGGCCCCGAGCGAGGGGGCTGCCACCAGCCAGCCGAGCGTGCCGGGGCCCACATGAAAGCGATCGTGCGCGAAGACGGGCAAGAGTGCCGTGACACCACCGAGCAGGACCGCGACGGTATCGAGGGCGATCGCCCAGCGCAGCAGTTCCTCGCGCCAGAGGAACACGAGACCCGCCGCGACCTCGTGCCGGTCCAGGGCCTTTCGTTCCCCGGCGCTCTCCTGACGGATGTGGACGCTCGCAACGGCCAGGGCGAACACGGCCATGGTGCCCGCGACCACGGCATAGAGTGGTGCAGCCCCCGGGAGGCGCGCCAGCATGGCCCCGGCGAGGGCAGGTCCCAGGAGCGAGGCGATCTGGAAGCACGCGGTGGACACGTTGACGACCCTGGCCAGTTCGTCCCGGGGTGCGAGCATCGGCAAGAGAGCCGAGCGGGCCGGCGCATGGAAGGCCTTGGTGGTTCCCGACAGAAACAGACAGACCAGGACCGCGACCACGGGGACCCCGGGTGCAGCGAGCGCCGCGAGTCCGAGCATGACCAGCACCTGCCCCCAGAGCGTCGCGAGCAGCACACGCCTGCGGTCGAAGCGATCGGCCACGACGCCCGCTGGCAGGGCAAAGAGGGCCACGGGCAGGAACTGGGCCAGCCCGACCCAGCCGAGCACGAGCGTGCTGTGGGTGCGCTGGTAGAGATCCCAGCCGACGGCCGTGGTCGCCATCGACTGACCGACCCAGGCCACGGTGCTCCCGGCCAGGTAGCGGACCCAGGGGAGCGAGAGCGACGGAGCGAGACGCGGCAAGCGGAGTCCTTTCGACGGAGCTTCCCCGGCCCACGGACCGCATGACGGCGTCCAGGGGGCAAGGTATGATCCCCATCATGCGCCATCCCGGCAGGAGTGGCCACGCGCCCCTCGCTCACCCCGGAACCGGGACCGCCCCATGCATCCCCTCGAAGACACGCTGATTCATCACCTGACCCGGCTCCGCGATCGCTCCGGCCTCGCGGGCGTCAAGGCCGAGTTCGAGGCCGAGGGCGCTCGACTCGAGGAGATCTGGCGCCTCCAGGGGCTGGCCCGCCGGGTCGGCCTGGGCCTCACCCTGAAGCTCGGGGGCTGCGAGGCGCGCCGGGACCTGCGCGAAGCCCGGGATCTGGGGGCCGAGCGGATCGTGGCCCCCATGGTCGAGACGCCGTATGCCCTGACCAAGTACCTCGGCGCCATCCGGGACATGCTCGGGGACGACCCGGCCATCGCCTGCTCGGTGAACATCGAGACGCGCACGGCCGTCGCCAACCTGGAGACCATGCTGACCTTGCCCGGGATCACGCGTCTCGACGGCATCCTGGTCGGGCGGGCCGATCTGGCCGGGTCCCTGGGACGCAGCCGGCACGAACTCGACGACCCGGCCGTCGGGGCCCTGTGCCACGAGGCCGTCCGGACGGCCCGCTCGCGCGGACTCCGGACGGCCATCGGTGGGGGCATGGCTCCCCAGGCCTGGAGTTTCCTGACGACTTTCAAACCCGGAGAGCTCGACCGGATCGAGACGCGCAAGCTCGTGTTCGACGCCTCGGTGCTGATGGCTTCGGGCCCGGAAGCCCTCGAGGAGGCGATCCGCTTCGAGATCGCGTGGCTCGAGGTCAAGCAGGCCCATCACCGCGGGGCCGCCGAAGAAGACCTCGCCAGGATGGCCCTGCTCCGCGAGAGGCTGCAAGCCACCCGTCGGGTACGCTGAGGGCGCTCACCGACACGACGAACCAGCTCGAGCAGGATTCAGCGAAACCTGGGACGCGACGGTGGCGAATTGGAATATTCGGACACGGTCTGGCTGGCCGTTCGACCCCTTCCGGCCACATCACCGAGCTTGATCCCGCTCGGCTGTCCGAAGTTCACCGCCGAAGCATCCACCTCTGCGGGTGCAACATGTCCAGAGATGGCCTCGCCGGAAACCCTGGCATCCGGCTGGAAAGGTCTCGGTGGCAAAGCGGAGACACCATCAGAAATAGGCCCCAGTACCATCGTTTCTTCCTCATCTTCCCGGCAACGGGGTGGGGCAGCCGACCACCCGCACCACGAAGCACTGCCCCCGATTCAGTAGAGCGACTTGCGAGAGGCGCCGCCACCGAAGGTCGAGACGACATCCCCCAGCTTGATCCCGCTCGGCTGTCCGAAGTTCACCGCCGAAGCGTCCATCGGTGCAGGTGCTACCGGAGCCGTGGCACCCTCTCCTGAAACGCTGGCTTTCGGCTCGAACGCACTCGCCGGCATCGCAGAGACGGGTCCATTCGAAATGGGAC
>JBIIHZ010000126.1:0-6000 GCA_044235265.1 Candidatus Sericytochromatia bacterium | reverse complement strand
GCCCGGTTGGCGGTTTCGAATCGACCGAGCTCGTGCCGTTCCCGTCCGAAGACCTTGATCAGCAGCCCGAGTTGCAGCCGTTCGACCAGTTCCTGCGTGAGGTCACCGGACCGCGCCTGCACGGCCAGGACTTCGTCCTGAGACCGACGGCCGAAGTGAGCGAGGCCGGTCCCGACGACCGGGATCCCGACCAGGGCCACTGCAGCCAGGGTCGGGTTCAGGGAGATGCAGATCGCGAGGCCGAGCACCAGGATCACCACGGAAGGGATGATCTCGGCTCCGGCGACCAGGGCGAACTCACGCACGAGGAGAGCATCCTGGACGATGCGCGCGGCGGTGTCACCTGCGGGCAGTCGCTCGAGGGCGATCGCGGGTTGAGCCAGCACCCGGGAGACGAGTTCGGATCGGAGCTCGGCCACCAGGCGGTTGGCCGCACGGGCCGAGGCCCTGGCACTCACCCACTGCCCGATCGCCCGGACGAAGTAACAGGCCGTCAGCAGGCCCACGAGACGGGCCAGACTCCCCCAGTCGGGGGAGCTGAAGACCGTGGCAGCATCCCGGGCCACCTTCACGGTCCCGAGGGTCGCCAAGGACGTGACGAGGGTGGCGAAGACGGCGAGCAAGAGAGCGGGACGGATGTGGCGCGTGCGGCGGACGAGGACGTCCCAGGCGACCTGGAGCGGGGACACTAGTTGGATTCCTGCTGTTCCTTCGGCGAGTTCGACATGAGGCGTGGCAGATGCCGGGCTGCGCTGGCGAGGGTTTCCCGGACGATCAGCGAGATGGCGGTGGCCGCACCCGGATACCCCATCGTCTCGTGCAGCGCGAGGCGGATCTGGCGGCGGCGCGCCTCGTCATCGAGCAGCGTGGCGGCCACCTCGGCTACCTGGTCAGGAGTGAGATGCCCGCGCAACTCCGGGGTCACCATCCGCTCGGCGCGCGCATTGGGAATGGCCAGGAAGCGCTGCCGTGAGGCCAGAGTCTTCACGGCCGTGCGCTTGATGCGCTTGCCGATGAATGGAATCCTCCCGATATGTTCGAGCAGGCCGTCGATCGGGATCTCCTCGGGCTTGTTGAGGGGCAGCAGGACGAGCATCGGAACCCCGAGAATCGCGAGTTCAGCGGTGTTGGTCCCCGGGACCGTGAGTGCCAGGTCGGCTATCGCCAGACTCGGGTAATGGAATTCCGGCCCCACGACGCGGATCTGGGTACCGCCCCCCGTCAGGATGTAGTGTCGGTCCTGAAGCTTCATGAGCCGCCCACCACATCCCCCGATGATCCGGTGCAGCCGGCGGTCCGTGAGGACCTCCTCGAGCAGACTGACGGGAGTGAACGGAGAGAGCGTCAGGATGAACTGCAGGGAAGGATCCCGCTCGGCCAGCAACTCGGCCGTCCGGAGCAGCATCGGGGTCATGTACTTGACCTTGAAGGGTTTGCTCCCCGGAAGCAGGCTCACGACCCGGGCATCCCGGGCAAAACCGAGCTTCTGGCGGACATCCAGCGTGTCGTAGGTGGGACGGACCGCATCCACCATGAGGTTGCCCACGACCGAGAGCTTGCGGGGGCTCACGCGCTTGCGGCGGAGGTCGAGCAGCACCTTGCGATCGGCCACCAGGAACCGATCGACCCAGTTGACCCACCGCCCCGTGGTCTCGGTGTAGGTGAGCAGCGGATACCCCGTCCGGCGACTGGCGAGCACCCCGAAAAACTGATCTCCCCCGAGAAACAGTACGACACCGAAGTCGCGCCAGGTCCGGGATTCCGGGCTCACGCCGCCCAGGAGGTACCGGACCGATTCGCGGGGTTCCCAGACATGGACACCCAGGTTCCAGCTCTCGATGATCCGGCGCTCCTCGCCGCTGGCATAGGGGCACGGGACGAGCAGGACCGTGAGCCTGGCCCCGGGAAAATCCTGCCGCAGCTGGCGGACGACGGGCTTCAACCAGGCATTGACTTCACCGGGGGCGTTGCTGATGAGGAGAATATCGGATTGCATGAGCCCCCATCCGCCCGGTGAGCACGGAACGCCCGGCGTTCCATTTGTCAGCATAGCTGCATCGCCTGCCAGATACAACCATCATGCCCGGAACCGGAAGGTTTCCTCTCACAGGCACGACACGGAACCGGATCTAGGGGGATTCGATCGGCGTCCCGTGGATCGCGAGATGCGCCAGGAAGACGACGCAATCGTCATGGCAGCTCGGTCCGCACCGCTGGCAAGCTGGGGCGATGACCTCGGGTTCCTGGGCCAGCCGCACGCCGAGGAGACCCTTGAGGCCCTTGAGGAGGTTTCGCAACTCACCGGGGCCCATCTGGGAAACGATGCGCTCCCATCGGGTGCGTTCACGGGCCTCGCGCTCGCACCAGACTTCGGTTCCGAGGTCGGTGAGCGTCATGATGGCCATCCGGCGGTCGAGCTCGCCTTCGCGTCGCGCGACCCAGCCCAGGTGCACGAGACGATCAACCGACTTGGTGGCCGAGGCCTGACTGATCCCCGTACCGGCGGCGATCGCCCCGACGGTGCATTCCGGGTGCAAGGCGACGTACCGGAAGACCAGAACGTGTGTGGCGTTGAGCAACCCCTCTGAACGCAGGGCCGCCCGGTCGGACATGCGGTCCTGCTCCAGGACATGCTCCAGCACGCCGAACATGACCCCCAGCTCCTCGATCTGGCGATCGCGGATTCGCACCCTCAGGACCGCTTCAGGAACTGGCCGAAGGCCTTGAAGGGAGACCGCTTTTCCCGGGAGGTCTCATCCTGGGCCACGCTTTCCGCGTGTGACGGTTCATGCTCGTGCGAGCAACCGGGGCCATGCACGTGGGGGGTGGCGTCGGGACGTGCCTGACCGACCGCCAGAGGACGGTGTCCGGGGACCTCCGGAGCGTGACTCAGGCGCGGGCCACCGGTCTCTTCGAGCGCGAAATGCCGGATGGACACCTGACCGGCCAGGTGGCGCGCGATGTCGTTGAAGGCCCGCGCCTGCGCGGACTCAGGAGCGGAGACGACGATGGGAAGACCCTGGTCCCCACTCTGGCGGATCCCCGCATCCAGCGGAATGCCCCCAAGGAACGCGATCCCCTGGCGCACGGCAACCTCGCGCCCACCCCCGTGGTCGAAGATGGCGGTCTCGTGCTGGCAGGAGGGACAGACGAAGTGGCTCATGTTCTCGATGATCCCGAGCACGGGCACCGGGGTGGGCACCATCTCGAACATCCGGAGCGTCTTCAGACCGATCTGCTGCGCCACGACCTGCGGGGTCACGACCACGGCGACCCCCGTGAGGGGCAGCTGCTGGGCCAGGGATAGAGGAACGTCCCCGGTACCGGGCGGCAGGTCCACGAGGAGGTAGTCGAGTTCACCCCAGGCGACGTCACGGATGAACTGCTGGAGCACTCCGGCCAGCATCGGGCCACGCCAGACGACGGGATCGTCGGCATTCGGGAGCAGGAATCCCATCGACATCGTCTTCACGCCATGGCGCTCGATCGGCACGATCTTCCCGTCCTGGACGAGCGGCTTCTCGCTGATCCCGAGCAGGAGAGGGACGGTCGGCCCGTAGATGTCGGCATCGATCAGACCGACCCGCGCGCCTGTGGCGGCGAGGGCGATCGCCACGTTGACCGTCACGGTGCTCTTGCCGACGCCGCCCTTGCCGGAGCCGATGGCGACGACGTGGCGCACTCCAGGAAGCACTTCCTGCTGGCGCGGTTTCGGAACCTGCGCCCCCCAGGTGATGGCGATGTCCGTGACATCCGGCACGCGATCGAGCACGGCCTTGCGACAGTCCTCCTCGATGCGCGACTTCAGCGGGCACGCCGGAGTCGTCAGGACGACCTCGAAGTGCGCGATCGTGCCCTCGAAGCGGATGTCCCGGATCATGCCGAGCGAGACGAGGTCCCGGTGCAACTCGGGATCCTGGACGTGAGAGAGCGCGGCGAGAACCTGCTCGACGGTGGCCACGGGGTGCTCCTTCCTGATGGTTCCTCATTTTAACCGATACCGGCGCGCCCTGGGGCTTTCCCCCCTCGAGACAGCAAGGGGAGGCCTTGCGGCCTCCCCTCCGGGGATCGCGTGATCGGGGTCTCAGGCCTGGGCGGGTGCCGGTGCCTGAGGCGTGGTGCCGTTGCGGCGATTCCGCTCCCGGATCAGGACGAGGATCGGGCTCGCGTTGAAGATGGACGAGTAAGTCCCGCTGATGACTCCGACCAGCATCACGAAGGTGAAGTGGAAGATCGTGGGACCACCGAACAGCACCAGGGGCAGCAACGTCAGCACCAGCGTGAGCGAGGTGTTGATGCTGCGGGCGAAGGTCTGGTTCACGCTGCGATTCGCGACGTCCCCGAAGGTGTCCCCCTTCTTCGCCTGCGTGAGGTTCTCGCGGAAGCGATCGAAGATGACGATGGTGTCGTGGACGGAAAAGCCCATGATGGTCAGCAACGCGACGACCAGCAGACCGTCGGCTTCTGCACCGCCCAGCAGGCTGAGCAGGGAGAAGGTCCCGATCATGATGACACCGTCATGCACCATCGCGATGATGGCGCTGAGGGCAAAGTCGAACTGGTACCGGAAGGTGATGTACAGGAGGATACCGAGAATGCCGAAGCCGAGAGCATAGGCGGCATTCCGGAGCAGTTCGCGCCCGATGGTGGGCCCCACCGATTCGAGCCGGAATCGGGTCTCGGCGAATGACGAGACCTCACGCAGGTCACGCTTGATCTCGAGGGAGACCGACTTCTCGATGAAGGGGGTGCGAATGGAGAACGTCCGGGAATCCTGGGAGGCCATCACGTGGGGGGGGATGTCACGCTTTTCGAACACCTCGCGCACGTTCTCGACGTTGACGCCGCGGTCGAAGGTGACCTCCATCAGCGTGCCACCCGTGAAATCGATGCCGAGTTTCACGGGTGCGCCGAATTTCGCGAAGCACAGGGCGATCGCGATCAGGCACGGCAGCAGGTACGCGATGGAAATCCCGAACCAGAGGGCCTTCCGCCCCATGACATCGATCGGGGAAGTCCCTCCGGGGACGGGTGCAGTTGTTTCGGTCATGGTCATGTCCTACTGCGCCTTCACGGTCTCGGAGACCTGGACGCCGAAGTAAACGGGCGAACGCAGCGCTTTGCCGCTGGTGAGCAGGGTCTGCAGCAACGCCCGGCTCACGGTCACGGCGGTGAACAGCGAGGCGATGACCCCGATGGCCAGAGTCAGCGCGAAGCCTCTCACCATCCCCGTTCCGAAGAAATACAGGATGGCGCAGGTCAGGAGGGTGGTCGAGTTCGAGTCGAAGATCGCCGTGAAGGCACGCTTGAAACCGATTTCGATGGCGGCATAGAGGCTCCTGCCGCGCTTCAGTTCTTCCTTGGTGCGTTCGAAGATGAGCACGTTCGCGTCGACGGCCATGCCGATGGACAGGATGAACCCGGCGATACCCGGGACCGTGAGGGTGACGGGCACCAGCTTGAAGATCGCGAACACCAGCAAGGCATACACCGCGAGGCTGATGTCGGCGACGAGTCCCGGCAGGCGATAATAGGCGAGCATGAACGCCACCACGAGGAGGAAGCCGACGATACCGGCGCGGACGCTGGCCTTGACGGTGTCCTGCCCGAGCGTGGGGCCTACGGTCCGGTTCTCGACCTCGATGAGCGGCACGGGCAGGGCACCTGCCCTGAGCTGGACGGCCAGCAGCTGGGCAGCCTGCGCATCGAACCGGCCGGAAATCTGGGCCGAACCACCGAGGATGGGACCCTGGATCACGGGTGCCGAGATCTCCTGCTCATCGAGACGGATGGCCACCGGGCGTCCGACGTTCCGGCTGGAGATTTCCCCGAACAGCTTGGCACCCTCGGCGTTGAACTTCAGCGCGATCTGCCAGCCACCGCCGTTCGGATCGGGCTCGGCCTTGGCCTGAGACAGCATGGACCCGTCGAGCGTGGTCTTGATCCAGGGGCTCTTGCTACCCGACGCGACGGGCGCGGCCTGCATCCCGGTGGGAAGTT
>JBIIHZ010000125.1:0-6004 GCA_044235265.1 Candidatus Sericytochromatia bacterium | reverse complement strand
GAACCGTTGCCAGACCGATCTTGCAAGAGGGGAGGGCCAGTGGCCCTCCCCTCTCGTCATCGACGGGAACCCCTCAGTACAGTTCGAGGTACCGGGCGTGCTCCCAGGGAGTCACCTGGGTCCGGTACGCGTCCCATTCCGCGGTCTTCGTATCGACGAACCGTTCGTAGACATGCTCGCCGAGGGCCTCCTGGATCACCCGATCCTTCTTGAGCTCCTCGAGCGCCTCACCCAGCGAAGCCGGAAGCGCATGGATGTCCCGGGCACGCCGCACGCGGGCATCCATGTGATAGAGATCCTCCTCGACCGGATCCCGCAGAGCCAGCTGGTTCTGGATCCCGTCCAGGCCGGCGGCCAGCATGACCGCGAAGGCCAGGTACGGGTTGCACGAGGGATCCGGACAGCGCAGCTCGATCCGGGTCGCCTTCGGCACGACCGGGTTGATCCTCGGGATGCGGATCAGGGCCGAGCGGTTGTTCCGGGCCCACGAGATGTACACCGGAGCCTCGTAGCCGGGCACCAGGCGCTTGTAAGAGTTGACCGTCGGCGCCAGGATCGCGCACATCCCGCGCGCGTGCGCGAGGATGCCGGCAATGAAGTGGCGCGCGAGATCGGACAGTCCGTAGGGGGAATTCGCGTCGTGAAAGACGTTTTCCCCGTCCTTGAACAGGCTCATATGCGTATGCATGCCCGAACCGTTGACGCCATGCAGCGGTTTGGGCATGAACGTGCAGTGCAGGCCGTGACGCTGCGCGACAGCCTTGAGCGTGTACCGGAACGTCACGGCGTGGTCGGCGGTGGTGAGGGCGTCGGCGTACTTGAAATCGATCTCGTGCTGCCCGACGGCCACCTCGTGGTGAGACGTCTCGACCTCGATGCCCATGTCCTCGAGAGCATTCACCATGTCCGCCCGGACATCCATGGCCAGATCGGTCGAGAGATCGAAATAGCCCCCCTGGTCGTGGGGAAGCGCCTCGATGTGGCCCGGGGTCGTGCTGCGGAACAGGAAGAACTCGAGCTCGGGGCCGGTGTTGAAGGTGAAGCCCATGTCCTGGGCTCTGCGCAGGACCCGCATCAGCGTGCCACGCGGATCTCCCGAGAACGGCTCCCCGTCCGGACGGAAGACGTTGCAGATCACGCGCGCACTGCGCTTCGATTCCGACGTTTCCCACGGGATGATGCGAAACGTCGAGAGGTCCGGAAGCAGGAACATGTCCGATTCCGCGATCCGCAGGTAGCCCTCGATGCTGGAACCGTCGAACCACTTGCCGTGGCGGATCGCATCCTCGAACTGGGCGATGGGGATCGTGACGCTCTTGACGATGCCCAGGATGTCACAGAACTGCAGATGGATGAAGCGAACTCCCCCCTCCCTGCAGCGGGAGAGGACGGCATCGAGATTGGCCTGGAACTCCATGGTGGACCCTCCGGGGTCGAGCAGGACGTGGGATGCGTGGAGAGAACGTGAAGAAATCCGTGTCCGGACGCGGCCACATTTTACCAAAGTTATCTCCAGATGGAGCCCGGATCGACCGATGACAGAAATGACGGATCTAACGCGCGAAATGGTCGCCTTCACGCAATCCTCGGCTATATTTCGGGGATAGCGGGGTATGCTGAGATCGTTCCGGATGATCCCCATGTCCCGGAACGAGTTCCCTGGTCGAGAAGGGGGAGTAAGGTGGCACCCACGACCAACACGAATCCTGCCAGTCTCGACTACGTTCGCGTGTTCCTGCGCGCTTCCCAGCGGTATCTAGCCGAGGTGCTCGGTGAAGTTCCCAAGCGCGGGCAACCCGTGTTCCAGGTCGATGCTTCGCTGGCCCTTCAGGAGATCAACATCTCGATCGGCGTGACAGGTGATCTGCGGGGTCTGGTCAACTTCGGCATGGACAAGCCCACCCTGCTGGCGATCGCCTCCACCATGATGATGGAGAACTGCACGGAGCTCGACGAGCTCTCCATCTCGGCGGTCATGGAGCTTTCGAACATCATCTCGGGGAATGCCCGGACCGGGCTGTCCGAGCTGGGCAAGTTCTCGGACATCACGCCGCCCACCTATTTCGCAGGTAAGGCCGTCGTGGGGTCGTGGCACCGGATGCGCGCCATGTCCGTCCCGATGATCCTGAGCAAGGGCACCGTCTTCGTGACCGTCGGGATCCGTCCCCGCCACGACTGATCTCCTGGCTGCGGCACGAGCTCGGACCGGTGCCCTCAGGTGTCCGATAGTCCCTCGCTTGAGGGCTTGAAGCAGGCAGGCTAGCATGGGAGGCCGTCAGGAGGCCTCATGCGCGCTGCCCCCCTCGCCCCGACCGACATGCGGGTCGATCCCTCCCCATCTGCAGGTCTCCGGCTCGCTCGCACGGATCTCCTGCATCTCCTGGTGGTCTATGCCGTCTGGGGCTCGACCTACCTGGCGATGCGCGTCGCGGTCCTCGGCCTGCCCCCGTTCCTGCTCGCGTCGCTCCGGTTCGCCACGGCTGGCACGATCCTCGTGTGCCTGGCGCGCCTGCGCAGGCACCCCGTGCCTGACATGGCCCAGCTCGCCGGCTCGGGACTGATGGGCCTGTTCCTGCTCCTCGTCGGCAACGGGATGGTCGTGTGGGCCGAACAGTGGATCTCGAGTGGCCTGGCAGCCCTGCTGATCGGGACGCTGCCCCTGTTCACGGTGATGCTCGAGGGGATCGGCGATCGGCGGAGTCGCCCGACGCACCGCGTGCTCGGTGCCCTGGGGCTCGGCTTCGCAGGCCTGACGATCCTCCTCCTTCCTGACCTGACTCGAACCGGCCAAGGCTCGCAGGTGACGATCGCATCGGGCGCCGTGTTGCTCGCCAGTCTGTCGTGGGCCACCGGCACGTGGCTGGGACGACGCATGCCGACTCCGGAGAGCAACCTGATGCGCTCGGGAACGATGATGCTCGTCGCCTCCCTCGCCCTGATCGGGGTCTCGACCTGGCTCGGAGAGCCGACCCACGTCAGCTGGGAGCAGGTTCCCTTTTCGGCCTGGAGTGCCCTCCTCTATCTGGTCCTGGCGGGCAGCTGCCTCGGCTTCACATCTTTCAGCCACCTGACGCGCCATGCCGACCCGGAGCTGGCGGCGAGCTATGCCTACGTGAATCCGGTCGTGGCCGTCCTGCTCGGAGCCTGGCTCCTCCACGAACCCCTGGGATGGAACACCGTTTGCGGGGCGACCTGCATCGTGACGTCCATCGTGTGGCTCGTGCGGGGAAAGACCCGAGGTTGACGGGAGTTTCCCCAAGCTTAACGGCAACACAAGAATGATTCCGGCGCCCGGGCGGACAAGACGGGAGAAGCCCTGTTCTGCCGGAGGTCCAGCATGCGTCGAGTCGCCGCCATCGGAATCTGTCTTGCTCTCGCCGCCGGGGTCACGGCCTGCGGAGGGAACCGTTACCCGCTGGCACCGGAGGCCGTCGGCACCGCGAGCCCGGGAGTCGGTCAAACGCGCCCCGTCAAGACCCACGGCACCATCACGTTGCGGTTCACCGATGCCCGCGGGATCCAGTCCGTGGACCCTGGAAGCGCCCGGATCACCCTCACGAGCCCGGCGCTGGCCGCCCCGTTCGTCCAGACCTTCGCGTGGGCCTCGGCGCGCTCCGTGCGGATCGACTCGCTGCCCGTGGGACTTTACACCGTCCAGGTAGATATCCTGGATACCCGCGGTGAGGCGATGGGGCAGGCCTCTGCAAAGGACGTGGGAGTCGAGGCCGAGCGCACGACCGACGTGTCGCTCAAGGTGGCGGTCGCCCCGGCGCGCGGTGGATCGATATCCCTCGGCGTGATCCTGGAACAGGCCTCGGCCTCGCTGACTCCGGTCGCCACCGGCGGCATCCCCGTGGCCACGGCGTCGACCTCACCCTCCCCGGCCCCCGCAGCGAGCGCGTTGCAGGAAGATTTCTCGGACAGCATGGACCGCTGGACCGCCAGCTGGATGCCGAGCTCGTACAAGTCGGACACCGTGGCTGCCACGGGCTGGTCCCGGGTGGCCGCTGCGGGGAATCCGGGCGGAGCCGCGTGCCCGGGAGGGGCCTCCGGCGCCGTCATCCAGACGGGAAGCTACGACCTCACGCTCAAGACGGGCCTCGACCTCAGCAAGGCCAGTGATCCCCGGATCCGCTTCGACCTGAACAGGTTCGTGCCGCGTGATTATTTCGAATCGTCCCGCTTCATCGTCGAGGTCAGCGGCGATGGCGGCTCGACCTGGGCCTCCATCCTGGAACACGGCACGGCCATTTCGGCCTGGAAGGCCTTCGATCTCTCGCTCGCAGGCAAGGTGGGCACCGACACCCGGGTTCGGTTCCGGTTCATCTACGACTACTACCTGGGCACGGACTCCCACGTGGCGCCCGTGCTCGACAACGTCAGCATCAGAGCCAGCTGAGCCTCAGTCAGAGGGAGCCTGGACGACCTCGAACGGATGGCCACACGCCGCCTGTAGCCTCCCGAGTTCCTTCTCGGAGATCCGGGCATGCACGAGCGTGTGGCCCGTCTCTTCGTAGAGGACCTCGCGGACGTTGGCCTCCCCGTGCAGCATCGAGACCGCCCGATGCTGCTCCGGTCCGAATCGAAACCAGCGATCGCCCCGTTCCCGCTCGTGATACGTCTGGATGGTCTCCAGCAACGTCTGGAGGCCTTCCCCCGTGCGGGCACTGATCGCGACCGATCCCGGAAAGGCAGCCATGATGCGGGGTAACTGCCCTCGGGCTTCCGGACGATCGACCTGGTTGAACACCATGACCGTGGGGCGCTCCTGGACCCCGAGTTCAGCCAGGGTGGCCTGGGTCGCCTCGACCTGAGCATCCCAGGCTGGATGCCCCAGATCGACGACATGGAGGAGGAGATGCGCATCCCGCACCTCATCGAGCGTGGACCGGAACGACGCGACCAGCGTCGGCGGCAGCTTGCGGATGAACCCGACGGTGTCCGTGAGGACGACCGTGTCCCCCGACGGCAACTCAAGGGACCGCATCGTGGCGTCCAGCGTGGCAAAGAGACGGTTCTCGGCAAGCACGTCGGCCCGCGTGAGCGCATTCATGAGGGTGGACTTCCCGGCGTTGGTGTACCCCACGAGAGCGACCCGGTAAGCATCCTGACGCCCCTGCCGGCGGTGGATGGCCTGGATCCGGATCTCCTCGAGCTCCCGCCGCAGCTCGGCGATGCGAGTCTTGGTCATCCGGCGATCCATCTCGAGCTGGGTCTCGCCCTCACCGCGCATGCCCACCCCCCCGCGCTGCCGGGTGAAGTGCGACCAGAGCCCGGTGAGGCGCGGCAAGAGATACTGCAGGCGAGCCAGCTCGACCTGGACCCTGGCTTCGCGAGAACGGGCCCGCCAGGCGAAGATGTCGAGGATGATCCCCGTCCGGTCGGTGACAGGCTTGCCGATCAGCTTCTCGAGGTTGCGTCCCTGGGCCGGGGAAAGCTCGTCATCGAAGATCACGGCCTCGATCTCGAGATCCTCGGCGAGCTGACGGATCTCTTCGACCTTGCCGCTGCCGATGAACGTCGCCGGATCGATCGACCGTCGTTCCTGCGTGACGGTGCTGACCACCTCGAAGCCGGCGGTATCCGCCAGCTGGACGAGCTCCTGGAGATGTTCTTCCACGACGGCGCGCTCCCGCGTGTCCTGCACAACTCCCACCGCGAGGGCCCGACGCGGGCCCGACGACGGCGCAGGGGAACTCGAGAGGTCGAAAGCCATGCGTGCATCTCCGGAAGCAAGTTTATGGAAAGATTAACGATAACGCATGTAACGCCCCATCGCGAGGTTCACCATGCCTGAAAGCATCCCGTCGTTCCGCCCCTCCAACCCGGGGCTTCCGAGATACCCGAACACTCCGAGCGCCCAGCCCACCACTCAGGGGCGCCCGGCAAACCTGCCCCTCGACGTGTTCGAGCGACAGACCCGACAGGAATGGACGAGTACCCCGGAACCGCGTTGGACTCTCGTATCGGTCATGCTCGTCGTGATCGGCCTGCTCATCGGTGC
>JBIIHZ010000124.1:0-6015 GCA_044235265.1 Candidatus Sericytochromatia bacterium | reverse complement strand
GCCACCAGTCCGGACTTTCGTTGCTGGAACTGACCCTGGTGCTGGCGATCAGCCTGATCATCGTCTCGGGAACGCTCTACCAGGCCCGGCAAGCCAACCTCGACTCCCGCATCCAGGCCAGCAAGACCATGCTGAATCTCGTGCGCAGCGAACTGGCGACCTACCGGTACCGCAACGGCCGCTACCCGACCAACCAGGCGGAGTTCCAGGCCATGCCAGCCCCCCCCGGGGTCCCGGCCAGTCGCTGGCTGGTCGAACCCGTCAGCGGGACCAGCGCCGTGATCGTCATCCCCCCCGGAACCGCCACCAACACGGGAGGGTGGATTTATACGCCCGGTGCCAATGCCACGGTTTCGGTGAATCTGGCCCCGGCATCGCTGGGCGGGGAGGACCCGGCGACCTGGTGACGCACTTGTGCGCCCCGTTACGGCATCCGCCTCGATCAGCGCGTATGCTGAGGCCGGTTGAGTTCCGGCTCAGAAAGCGACACTTGCGCGATGCCACCGAAGGGATACGTCGGGATCACGTTCACGGAAGACCGTATCGAGGCCGTCCTTCCGGCGTCCTCGGACGGGACGATCCAGGACGTCTTCACCTATCCCCTCCCTCCCGAGGTCGTCGATGAAGAGGGCAACGTCCAGAACCCGGACGTCCTGGCGTCGACCCTCAAGGAGGCCTGGCGCCAACTCAAGCTGAAGAGCAAGAAGGTCCTGCTGATCGCCGACTCTCGATCGGCCATCGTGCGCCTGGTCCGTCTGCCGCACCTGCCGCTCAACATGCTGGGCCAGGCCATCCTCTCCGAGGCCGAACAGTACGCCCTATTCCGGAATGACACCCCGTCGGTCGATTATTTCCCGGCTGCCGACGAGGGCGATTTCATCAACATCTGCTACGCGGCCGCGGCCGATTCGCTCCTCAAGAGCTACGACAAGGTCTTCAAAGCCGCGGGGCTCAAGCTGATGGGGATCGACCTGATCCAGATGGCGGGGCTGCGCGGGATGGCCTACTACCATCCCCCCGAGGACCGGCCCTGGATCGGTATCCTGCTGCTCAACCAGCGACTGGTGGTCTCGAGCTGGTTCGAAGGACGGATCACGGCGATCCGCGAACTCGTCTTGCCCGAGCGCGAGAACGTGTCGATGGAACTCATCGCCATCAACTACCTGCCGGATGCCATCCGCAGCGTGGCGAGCATGCATCTCGACAGTGCCCCGCAGCTCGTGATCGGCGCCCAGCACATCGAGGAGGCCCGCGAACTCGCCGAGCATGCGGCCAGCCAGATCAGCCTGAGCATCCACGTCGCCGAACCCGAGGAGGTCGATCCCGACGACGAACTCCCCACCGTCGTGGCCCTCGGTGCGGGGCTCTGGGGGCGATCGGACACCCTCAAGAGTTTCAACGTCTACAAACCGGGAGGGGGTGGAGGCGGGGGGCTCAACCTGCCCAAGATCCCCGGCCTCGAGAAGTTCCAGGACCAGATCCAGACCCTCGTCCTGCCGGTGCTGGGCATCCTCGGCTTCTATGCCCTCACGATCGCCGGCCTGATCGTGTGGCTGAACGTCAGCACGGAACAGTTGCGCCCCCTCAAGGCCAAGCTCGACGCGGCCACGCTCGAGCGGGATGCCCTGGTGCAGAAGATCAACGAGACCCCTCCGGATGCCCAGGTGCTGGAGGTCTGGTTGCCACCGCCTGCGGAGGCGAACTTCTCGACTGGATTCCTGGGCCGGCTTCGCGAGATGACGCCCGCGGACGCCTGGGTGGAACGCGTCTCGTATGACGAGCAGTCGGGCATCCGGCTACGGGGCAAGGCCATGACCCAGTCCGCGGGGTTTTACTTCGCTGACGAACTGGGTCGACTGAAGTCGGTCAACGGCCGCATCAAGCAGGTGAAAACGCTCAGTCTCGAAAAGTTCGACGGTATCTACGCGTATGACATCCTGGCTGAATTCGGGCCTCGCAAGAGCTGGAGCTTGCAGCAGTGAGCACTCCGAACCTCCGTCCCGTGATCTCGGGCTCCGTCGTGCTGGGTCTGCTCCTGGCAGCCGCCTTCTGGTACACCCAGATCTTGCCCCTCAACCAGAAATCGGCCAAGCTCACCGCGGATATCAAGCGCATCGACCAGGAGAAGCTCGCAGCCCAGTCCCGGATGGCCCTGCAGAGTGACCAGCTGAAGTCCGTCGTCGAGGAGATCAAGAAGCTCAAGGAATTCGATCTCCGGAACGACGACCCCTTCGACGTGCTGTTCGCCAACCGCTCCAACCGGGGCCTCATCGCGGTCACGAACCTCCTCGAAAAGCATGCGATCAGCATCGAGACGCTGTCGGCAGCCACCGTCGATCAGCACCCGATCACCATCGCCGGGGTCCAGCAGGGCGGCGTGCTCACGCGCAAGTACCGCATCCTGGCTCAGGGCGACTATTCGGACGTCCAATCCGCTTTCGCCGAGCTGTCGCGCCTGCCGCCGACGGTCGTCTTCGAGAGCTACGACGTCGAGGCGATGCCGGTCGACGGACAACCCCGTGCCCGCGTCGCCTTCGAGATCACGTTCGGGTTCAACTTCCTCGTCTCGCAACCCCAGTTCGACGCGTTCACGGCCATGGCCTCGGATTCCGCCGCCGCGAGCGGCTCCCTGGCCACGGCACTCTTCGATGGATCGCTGGCACGCACGATCCAGGAGCGAGCGCTGTCCCTCTTCGGTCAAGAAGAGTCCGGCACGCCTGCCAGCGGTTCGCTCGACGCACCGGACGCGGCGGGTGGAGAGGCCCCCGCGAGCGGGTCGGAGACGGTGTCGTCATGGTGGGCCCCGCTCGAGAGCTGGTTCTGCCCTCCGGCCGAGGCGAAAGGCGAGCGGTCCACGCGCACGAACCAGACCTACACCTTCGGGGAGCAGCGCGGCAACCAGATCGGACGCAAGGAGCCCTTCCTGCCGCTCGTCCAGCAAAAGCCGAAGCCTCAAGCTCGCAAGCTCTTGAACTCGGCGAGCGGAAGCGTGCCCGTGGTCGAGGAGGACGAAGGTCCGGAACCTGTCATGACGCTCGAAGGGGTCCTGCTGGCTCCCGGGGGCCCCGCCACGGCCTACATGTCGTTTGACGGTCAACGTCTCCGGGTAAAAGCTGGATCGGTGCTGGTCGATGGAAGCCAGGTGGAAGCCATCGGGCGAGACTTCCTGCTGCTGCGTCGGCATGGTCAGTTGCGACGTGTCAGCCTGGGCGCGGCCCCCGCGGCTTCAGCGGCCCGCGGTGGCGTCCCGGGTGTCGCCCCCGGGTCGGCCGTGAACTTGCCCTCGACGCAGGTCATCACCCTGCCTCCACCCGTACCGAGAGTCGCCCCCCAGCCCTGATTCAGCGGGGAGTCCGTCGTGAATGCCCAGACGACCGCCAAGTCGGGGGGACTGAAAAACAAGCTCATCGGCGAGTGGCTCTGCGGGATCGGCATGATCTCTCCTTTCCAGCTGTCGGATGCGCTGAGCAGTCAGCAGGAGACGGGCCAGAAACTCGGGCAAGTCCTCGTCCAGAAGGGCGTCGTCAGCGAGAAGGATCTCCAGCAGGTCCTCGTTCTCCAGCAGGCCCTGCGGACCTGCGAGACCCTCGCGCAGTTTCCTTACGACCCGGATGCCGTGAGCCTGGTTCCCGAGGCCTTTGCCCGGAAGAACAACGTCGTGCCGCTGCTGAAGGTGGGGCGGCGCCTGATCATCGGGATGGTCAAGGTCGACGACACGCGGGTCCTGGACCACCTCTCGCTGCTCAGCGGCTACATGGTGGTCCCGATCGCCTTCCGGGACACGGACATCGCCCACGGGTTGACCAAGCTGTTCGGATCGACCGCGGCTGCCGCACCGGGACCGACGGGTGCGACGGGAGCCGCACGCGTCGAGAACACCATCGAAAAGGCGATCGCCAAATCCGGCGTCAAAGACGATGCGGCCAAGAAGCCGCAGATCCAGGACATCGCCAATGCCTCGGACAGCGACGCCCCCGTCGTCGAACTGGTGAACTCGCTGCTGACGGACGCCATGGAACGCGGGGCGGCGGACATCGCCATCGACCCCAAAGAAAGCGGCCTCTGCATCCGACTGCGCATCGACGGGGTCATGACGACGGCCGTCACGCTGCCCAAGGCCATCGAGACGGCCGTCATCGCCCGCCTCAAGGTCATGGCGAACATGAACATCACCGAGAAGCGACGGCCTCAGGACGGCCGCTTCTCGGTCGTCATCAACGGCGAGAAGATCGATTTCCGGTGCTCGTGCATCGCGACGCACTGGGGGGAACGCATCTCGCTGCGAGCCCTGCGTCAGAAATCGATCAACCTGGGACTCGACAAGCTGGGTTTCTCGGATAGGGATGCCGAGACCATCCAGCAGATCCTGCTCAAGCCCGTGGGGATCATCCTGGTCACCGGACCGACGGGCTCTGGAAAGACCACCACCCTGTACGCCATGCTGCGCGAGTTCGACCAGGAAACGGAATCGATCATCACGATCGAGGATCCGGTCGAGTACCCGGTCCAGGGTATCGCGCAGATCCAGGTCAACAGCAAGATCGACCTGACCTTCTCGGCAGCCCTGCGAACGGTCCTGCGTCAGGACCCCGATACCATCATGGTGGGTGAAATCCGCGACCTGGAAACGCTCGAGACCGCGACCAGCGCGGCCATGACGGGCCACCTCGTGCTCTCCACGCTGCACACCAACGACGCCGTGAGCACCGTGAGTCGCATGATCGAGATGGGCATCCCGCCGTACGTCGTCGGCAGCACGGTCTCGGGCATCATCGCGCAGCGCCTCATCCGCCGCATCTGCAGCAACTGCAAGGCAGAATACGAAGCGAGCCCCACCGACAAGGCTTTCCTGGGTATCCCTCACGAACGGTCTTTGATGCTCCACAAGGGCGCCGGATGCGAGAAGTGCAACGGATCGGGCTACAAGGGGATGCTCGGGGTGTACGAGATTCTCAAGATGTCGCGCCCGATCGCCAACCTGATCAGCCGCGGTGAACCCACCACCGTCATCCAGGACGAGGCGACCAAGCTGGGGATGCTGAGCATCCTCGATGATGCCAAGGATAAGGTCCTGAAGGGACTCTCCACCATCGAAGAGGTCATTCGCTGCCTGGGCGTGGGCGACTAGCGCTGCAGTTTCGGATAGCAGAAGGTCACGGCATAGCTGGGAGCGGAATTGGCCGTGGCCCGGTAGATCAGCCGGATGGTGATTTCAGGGACGACCGAGGCAAAGGTTCCCCCGTACCAGTTCGCCCAGGACCTCACGCTGCCATCCCACGTCGTGGGAAGGATGAACAGGGGCTGGGCCTGCGTCTGGGCATTCGCCCCGGCATCCAGCAGGGCGAGGGCCGTGTCTCGCGGGTCGGATCGTCGATTCAACAGCACGCCACGGGGCAACACGGCGGCCCGGGTCACGCCGTTCGTCGTCCAGAGCTGGGCCGGCTGTGCCAGGGCCGTCGCATTCGTCACGCGGTCGAGCACGCTCACCACACCTTCCGAAGTGGTGGCCTCGTAACCGATCACTCGCGGGGTCCCCGACGCGTACCCCAGGGCCACGCGAAAGCCACGATTGGCCGTGACTGTGCTGGCATCGAACTGGACCTGATCCGCCTGCTCGATGTCCTCGACCATCTGGTCGAGGGCCTGGGCGACCCGAAGGGGGACGATCGCCTCCGCCGAGATGGCCTGGATGGAGCCATTCACGGCGGCCACCGTGACGAAAAATCCGGTGAACAGCGCGGCGCTGATGCCGACGGCGAGCGACAGCTCGAGCAGGGAGTAGCCGCGTTCACTGTCCACGGTAGGCTCCGGGAGTAATGGTCTCGAGGCGCCAGAAATGGACTCTCGCCACGGGGGTGGTCCCCACCCCGCTGGCATTCGTCCTGGCGACCTCGATCTGGTACCGGACCAGTCGCGGGGTGGCCTGCAGGGTGGCGGGGCCAATGAGGCTCGTCCCGCCAGACACCACGGCGGAAAGGGTCGCCCCCTGGATGACGCATGTGTAGTTTCCGGCAG
>JBIIHZ010000123.1:0-6040 GCA_044235265.1 Candidatus Sericytochromatia bacterium | reverse complement strand
TCCGTGACCACCTCGCCCGAGACGCGGTCACGATAGCGAACCGCGCTGACCGCGGCTTCCGGGGTCATGCGAGGCTCCTGCCGTAGAGGGCATAGGTGTGCATGCGGTTCGTGCGCTGGTGCGAGTAGGAGCGGGCCAGGGAATCCTCGGCCATCAGCGCGCTGACCAGCGGCACCCCGGCCTCGTGGGCGCTGCGGGTCGTGAGGTGGGCCAGGGCTCCTCCGAGTCCGCTCCGTCGCCGCTGTTCGGCCTCCACCAGCCCCAGGTAGATCGTGACGTGCTGGGCGGGCCGCCCCCGGGAGAGCAGGAACCGGAGCCGGGCCCACGGATGGGTTTCTCCCCCGAGAGCCCGCAGGGCGCGCGGATGATCGGGCAGGGAGCAGACGTAACCGACGATCGCCCCGTCGGGATCCAGGGCGAACTGGATGAGGTCGGGCACGCAGAGGGCCCGGAGGCCGCCGAACAGCTCCAGGAAGGTGGACACCTCGATCGGATGAAAGCCCAGGAAGCCCGCGAACGAATCCGAGATGAGCCGGTGTAGCGTGGCCATCTCGTCCTCGAAGCGCGACAGCTCGAGCGGCCGGAAGCGGTAGCCCTCGCCGAGTGCCCGCTCGAAGCGCGGACGGGTCTTCTCGACCATCCCGCGCAGTTCCTCGCCTGCCGAGAACGTGGACTGCCAGCGCTTGAGGACCTCGAAGCCGGAGGTCTCGAACAGGCCCGGATAGGAGGGACGGTTGTAGGGCTCGCCCTGGAACGGCACGTCCTCGAAGCCGCCGGTCATGAAGCGGTAGGACATCCACATGGAGCCGTTCATGGGCCCCCAGACCGTGCGGACACCGCTCTCGCGAAGCCAGTCGCATGCGCGATCGATGAGGGCCCCGGCGATCGCCGGGTCGTCGACGCTCTCGAAGTGCCCGAGCGTCCCGAGGGGGCCGTCCTCGAGCATCACCCGGGTGTTCACGAAGGCACTGACCCGGGCGACGGGCCGACCGTGGCGCGTGGCCAGGAAGTTGCGCTGCTCGAGAAACGGCCGGAAGGGATGGGCCGACGACAGATCGCGGAGCATCTCCGCGCGAAAGGGCGGAAGCCAGCGGCGATCGCCGCGGTAGAGGTCATGCGCCAGCTGAAGGAACGGTTCGACGTGCCGTCGCTCCGACTCGAACGCGACGATCTCGATCATGCCGCCCGCCCGGTGACGAGGGCCCAGCCGTAGATCCCCGCGAGCACCAGCGCGATAAGCGGAAAAATGGCGTACCAGATCCCGCGCGGCTTCACGATGCGCACCCCCGAGACCATGGCGACCGCCAGCGCGAGATACAGGCCCAGCAGGGCCGGCTTGACCAGATCGGCCGACCAGACCAGGGTCGCCAGGAACCCCAGGGGCAGCACCAGGGCCACGTAGGTCACGGGAAGACCCGTGAAAGTGCGTTCGTCCCCCTCGGAGGTCATGCCGACCGAATTGAAGTAGGCCAGTCGCATCGCCGCGGCCCCGACGAAGGCCATCAGGACGACGACCGCCACGGGATGGCGCAGGCCGTAACTGTAACCCAGGACGGCCGGTCCGAACCCGAAGGAGCAGACGTCGACGAGGCTGTCGAGGTGCTTGCCCACCTCGGCCTGGAGGTCCGTCCGACGAGTCCGGCGGGCGACGAACCCGTCGAACAGGTCGGTGATGCCGGCGGCCATCAGGGCCAGGAGGGCCGCATGGACGTGCCCCTGGACCGCCAGGACCATCGACAGGACCGTGAGCATCAGCCCGGTGAGGGTGAGGGCGTTGGCCAGGTCCACCTGGCGCAGGATGGGACTAGACAACGCTCGCGCCCTCCCCTGCCGGCCGGATCAGGGCGAGCTGTTCGTCGACTTCGTCCCGCGTGTCGCTCGTGATGACGTCATCCCCGAGCTCGTCGGTCCGGGCCGCCAGCTGCTGCACCCGGTACTCGCCTTCACCGAGCAGCATCGCGTTCCAGATGCTCCGGGCTCCGAGGAAGTAGCCCCGGACCGTGACGGGTTCGGAGCGGCGCGCGTACTCGGCATCGCTCATCAGCGCACGGCGGAACCGGGCCATGTGGTACCAGGGCACGCGCGGGAAGAAGTGGTGTTCCAGGTGGTAACCCGAATAGATGGGATACAGGAAGAAATCGGTGACGGGCGTGAAGGCGTGCACCCAGGTGCGCTCGTACTCGGTGGGACCCGTCGCGCCCGTGTGTTCCCCGTAGCCGTGCAACTTGAGGAACAGAAAGGTGAGCGTGAACTGCGGCAAGGCCCAGAGCATGAGCAGTTCGCGCCAGAAATCGAACCTCAGGGCCAGGACCACGAGGGGAATGGCGATCGCCATCAGCAGCAGCTCCTGCCGCTCGACGGCCTTGAGCTTTCCCTGGCGGCGCTGCTCGGCCAGGTAGCGGTTCTGGGAGAGCAGGAACCGGATGGCCCCGATCCCCGAGACATCGGCCAGCAGCATCCGGACGAGCGGCCAGCCCCGCTGGCGTGCGTAGTGGAATCCCTGGTCGCGATACAGCAGGACCTCGGGATCCCGCTCGGGTGAGCTCGCGTACCGGTGGTGGTTGAGGTGGATGCAGCGATAGTGCTTCAGGAGCAAGCCGCAGGGTATCGCGCAGAACACGTCGCCGATGAGGTCGTTGAGGCGACGGTCCGGATGCAGCAGCAGGTGCGCCCCCTCGTGCATCAGGATCAGCAGATGCATCTGGAGAGCCGCGATCAGCACCGCGGCCGGCACGGCCAGCTTCCAGCCGGAGGCGTCGCCCCCGATCCACACGAGCCCCGCGGCAGCGACGTGAATGACGATGCAGAGCGCGAGAGACTTCCAGGCGGACACCCGGGTGCAGTCGCGCAGGACTCCGGGGTCGACGGTCGGACGGGACATGCCTAGTGCCCTCCCAGCAACCGGAACACCCCGACGTACAGGGGCACCGTGAACAGCAAGCTGTCGAAGCGATCGAGGACGCCGCCATGCCCGGGCAGGATCTGGCCGAAGTCCTTGATCCCGGCCTCGCGCTTGATCGAGGACGCCAGCAGATCCCCGACGGCCCCCGTGAGCGAGATCCCGGCCGAGACGACCAGAGTCGTGGCGATGGACCAGGCCGGCACCAGGTGATGCATCGCCTGCCCCAGCACGAGACAGGAGACGAGGCCCCCGAACGTCCCCCCCCAGGTCTTGCCGGGGCTGATGTCCGGCCAGATGGACGTCTTGCCGAACAGACGTCCCAGCCCCTCGGAGAGGCCGTCGTTGGCCATCAGCATGAGGAACAGGAACGCGAAGGCCCCGTACGACTCGCCACACAGGACGAGAAAGACCCCGAGCGGCATCGAGACGAGGACCATCCCGAGCGCCGTGGCCAGCAGGCCGTGCAGGGCAGGTGGCCGTCGCCGCAGCAGCATGGGCAGCGCCATGGCAGCCCAGGTGGCAAGCCCCAGGCCCACGAGGAGCGGCCGGAAGCCGAACAGGCCGCAGACGGGAGCCAGCGCGCCGAGTACGATGAGGAGGGTCGGGTGGGTCACGGGACCGTAGCGGTCCGAGAGGGCCCGCAGCAACTCCAGCCAGCCCCGGGTGGCCAGGGCGATCGTCACGGGCAGGAGCACGGGCCGCCCGAGGGCCCCGGCAAACAAGACCAGGGCCATCAACCCCATGTGCAACCCGAACTTCAACCAGATCTGACGTAGCTTCCCGGGTTCGGGACGCCGGAACCACCCGATGGCCGAGACGACCCCGATCCCGAGCAGGGTCAGCCCCCCGATGACGGAGAACACGGGAGAGGCCAGCGCATGCACGGTCAGACTCCCGGGGCCGCAACCAGGCCCTGCAAGGCCCTCAGCCTGGATGTCACGATCGGCCGGATCTCGTCCGCGGCGCCCAGGCGAGCCATCGTGTGGCGAACCTCGCCGAGGGCGTGAAATTTCCGGTACAGGTCGAGATACGGCATCGATCACCCTGCTCCGTCGGGGGGAGCGGCGTCCAGCCGGACCGTCCCTGCGCGACCGTCCATCTCGACCCACTGTCCGTCCTGCACGCGCCGGATCAAGTTCTTGACCCCGATGACGGTCGGCAGCCCCATCTCGCGAGCCACCACCGCGGCGTGCGAGAGCAGGCTCCCTCGCTCGATCAGGAGGCCACTCGCCGACGGATAGAGGGGCACCCAGCCGGGATCCGTCCGCTCTGTCACGAGGATCTCGCCGTGCAACCTGAGATCGTCGTCCGGACTGAGGATGACCCGGACCCGGGCCGCGACCTGGCCGGGGCAGCAACTGATGCCCTGCAACACGGGGGCATCATCGTCCGCCGAGCCACGCCGGGACGGATCATGCAGCTGGTCCCCGACGTAGACGGCTCCCGTCGTGACGAGCCGATCATCCACCGGGGCCGCCTCGAAGCGGGCGAACTCCTCGCGCCTGAGGGCCGCGAGGGCCCGCAGGTTGGTGCAGGTGGACCTCCCCTCGACGAACGAGAAGAGATCGTGGAAGTCGAGGTAGAACACGTCATCGGGGTTTTCCAGGTGTCCGAGGGCATGCAGCTGCACGCCGAGGCCCTGGAAGACCTCGCGGACCAGACCGAAGGCGCGCGTGCGGGCCATCCGGAGGTTCTCGCGGTTCCGGACCCCCTTGCGGGCGTTCTCGAGTACCCAGCGATAGATCCAGCGGCGCCACGGACGACCGGACAGTCGCCCGAAAGCCTCGCGCTCGGCGCCCTCCCGGACGACCCGCTCCCTGGATTCCATCTCGCCGAGGTCGAGCGACGCCAGCGAGAGGTAATTCTTGATCATCGAGAAGACGAAGCTGGGGTCTTCCTGGAGATTCTTGACCTCGAGCTTGAGCTCTCCCATGCACCGGTAACCGAAGCGGTGCAGGTAGTCCTCGAACCGGGCCCGGAACCCCGCGAAGGGCTCGGCCTCGAGCGCCCGGCGGATCTCGCTCTCGGGAGTGTGGGTGAACAGGTCGACCAGGCTCGGATCGGAGCGGACGGCGATCGCCAGCCGGATGATGGCCTTGGCGGGCTCGGTACTCTCGAGGCCGCCCTCTCCGCAGAGCAGGTCGTTCTGCAGCGACCCGGTCTCGTCCACCTTCCAGAGGGCCGTCAGCTTCTTGAGCAGGCCGTAGAACACCATGGCGTAGAAGTCGTTGGTCATGGGCGCCCGCCACTGCCAGAGCAGGCGGTTCTCGATGTCCCGGTAAGCGTCCAGGATGGTGTCCGGGTCCATCGCGGCGTAGTCCCGCCCCCGGTACTCCTCGAACACGGTGGTGAAGTGGCGCCGGAATCGCTCGACGTCGCGGTCCCAGTCGAGGAAGTTGCCCCAGATCCGGGACACGAGCCGCGCGATCTGCGGGGCCGCGACGAAGAGGCGCTCGAACATGGAGGCGGACGTCTTCTCGTAGTCTTTCTTCTCCTGCACCCCGATCATCGTGTCGAAGAAGTCCTTCAGGACGTCGTAGGCCGGGAAGAACGTGATGATCCGGTAGTAGTTGTCGAGGTTGTAGAAGATCCGGCCGTTCAGGAGACCCAGCAGGTTGGCGAAGACCGCGGCATGATCGCGCAGGACCCGGTGCGGGACACCGAAGGCGTCGAACATGACCTGGTAGGCCACCTCGTACATCCGGTTGACGAACGAGAAGGTGAGGGGCGTCGTGACGCCGTAATAGCTCTCCGCGATGTTCGAGTTGTCCCAGAGGCGGCGCTTGCCCCTCAGCGGCGGTTTGAGGTTGGTGATGGGCCGGGTCTGGAGCAGGGTGAACGTGCCCTCGCGGAGCGTCCACTCGATGTCCTGCGGGGAACCGAAATGGGCAGAGATGCGATCGCCGAGGCCCAGGACCTCGCGGATCTGGTCGTCCGTCAGGGAGGGCAGGGCCTGCCGACCCTCCGGGACCGCCACCTTGCAGGTGCCGTGGCCCCGCGCTTCATCGAGCACCATCTGCTCGCGCTTGGAGGCGATCTCGGCGGCGATCGCCCCCGTCTCCCGCTGCACGATCCAGTTGTCGGCGTCGAGTTCCCCCGAGACCAGCCCCTCGCCCAGACCACTGGATCGTGCAGCGG
>JBIIHZ010000122.1:0-6052 GCA_044235265.1 Candidatus Sericytochromatia bacterium | reverse complement strand
CCCCGATGTACTTGTCGATGGTTCCGCCGGCTTCGTACACCGGGGACGCGAGCCGCTCGAAGTAGCGGTTGGCGAGAGTCACGCTCGCCTCGGGAGAGAGGTCCCGGCATCTGCTCGTGAAGGCACAGATGTCCGCGAAGAGCACCGTGACGATGCTGCAGCTGGCCGGTTCATCCGTCATGGAGCACCTCCCGTGACGAGCGTAGGTCGTCCGCCCAGGTGTCGCCAGCCCTGCCCGGCCACGCGATTTCGTGCTCCTCGCCGTATCGGCTACAATGAGGCCGTTGGCCGGATTACCGAGGTGAACCTTGTCAGACGCGCGCGGATTTCTGGGAGATGCAGCCGGGGACGAGCACGAGCTCGCGCCCGATTACCTGGCTCAACCCGCCAGCTACGAGATGGGGCCTCCGCCCGCCTTCGCAGGCACGCTCGTCGGGGTCATGGCCGGGCTGCTGATCGTGGTGCTGGTGCTGCTCGGGGCGATCGCCCTCCTCCAGCCGAAGCCTCGTACCCTGACTGCCACCCCGCGGCTGCCGGGAACGGCCGTCGAGCAGGCTTTCGTGCAGGCGATCGGTCGGGATGGCTACGAGGTGGCCTACCTCCCCGACGACGTCGTGGCCGTGCTGGTCCCGGCATCCCGCTGGCAGAGCCTCGGATCCGCCGGGCGCTTCGAACAGCACCGGTTCCTGAGCGGCCTGAAGGCGACCCTGGTCCGTCTCCAGGCCGATCGCGGCGATCGCCGCCTTTACCGGATGGCCATCCTGGAGGCCGCCACGCAGCGCATGCTTGCCGAGGAGACGGACTTCAACCCGCGCTTCTACGAGTGAGGCCCGCGCTGGCAGAGTTCCAGCAGCACGCCGCGCATGGCTCGCGGGTGAAGGAACGCGATCATCGCGCCGCCAGCACCGCGACGCGGCGTACGGTCGATGAGTTCGACCCCGCGGCTTTCGAGATGCACCAGGGCGGACCTTACGTCGTCCACCCCGATGGCCACGTGGTGGATGCCTTCCCCACGTTTCTCGAGGAACCTCGCGACAGGTGAATCGGGTCGGGTTGGCTCCAGCAGCTCCAGGCGGCTCTCGCCGAGCGGAAGGACCGCCGTACGGACGCCCTGGTCCTCGACGGTCTCGAACTCGTGTACCTCGAGGCCCAGCAGACGGTAGGGCGCGAGTGCCGCTTCGAGGTCCCGGACGGCGATGCCCAGGTGGTCGATCTTGAGGACCTCGAAGCCCAGCGCCTCGGTCAGGTCGGTGAGGGCGGGGGCCTTGTCCATCACGATCTCCTTTCCTGGCCGAGCGTATCGGTCGCCCGGTGGATGCCGAACGCTCGGCGCAGCACGTCACAGACCTCGCCGACCGTCGCGTAGGCCTTCACGGCCTCGAGGATGAAGGGCAGCAGGTTCTCGTCACGACGAGCCGCATGTTCGAGGGCGTCCAGGGTCCTGGAGACGCTGCCTGCGTCCCGAGAGGCGCGCAGCCGGGCCAGGCGCTCGACCTGTTCCGTCTCGAGCGCGGGGTCGACCCTCTCGATGGTGATCGGGGCCTCATCGACGGTGGTGTAGCGATTCACTCCGACGACCGTCCGCTCGCCACGTTCCACCTGGCGCTGGTAGCGATAGGCGCTCTCGTGGATCTCGGCCTGGACGTAGCCCGACTCCACGCAGGCGAGGACGCCGCCGCGCCGTTCGATTTCCTGGAAGTAGGCGAGCACGCCTTCCTCGATCTGGTCCGTCAGGGCCTCGATGTAATACGAACCGCCCAGCGGGTCGGCCGTGGTGGTCACGCCTGCCTCGTGGGCGAGGATCTGCTGAGTGCGCAGGGCCGTCAAGGCCGAGGCCTCCGTGGGCAGGGCGATCGCCTCGTCCTTCGAGTTCGTGTGCAGGGACTGGGTGCCACCCAGCACGGCTGCCAGCGCCGAGAGCGTCGTGCGGACGATGTTGTTGTCCGGTTGCTGCGCCGTGAGGCTCGAGCCCGCCGTCTGCGTGTGGAACCGGAGCTGCCAGCTCCGGGGATCGGTCGCGCCGAAGCGCTCGCGCATCAGGCGGGCCCACAGGCGGCGCGCGGCCCGGAACTTGGCGACTTCCTCGAGCACGTCGGTCCAGGCCGCGAAGAAGAACGACAGCTGGGGGGCGAAGCGATCGACGGCCAGTCCGCTCGCGACGGCCGCCTCGACGTACGCCATAGCGTTCGCCAGCGTGAAGGCCACTTCCTGGACGGCCGTACAGCCCGCCTCGCGCATGTGGTAGCCCGAGATCGAGATGGTGTTCCAGCGCGGAACGTGGGTCGCACAGTACGCGAACAGGTCCGTGATGAGCCGCATCGAGGGCGCCGGCGGGAAGATGTACGTGTTGCGGGCGATGTACTCCTTCAGGATGTCGTTCTGAACGGTACCCGTGAGCCGGTCGGCGCTCACGCCCTGCTTCTCGGCCACGGCCTGGACCATCATGAGCAGGATGGTCGCTGGCGCGTTGATGGTCATCGACACGCTGACCTGGTCGAGCGGGATGCCCTCGAACAGCCGCTCCATGTCGGCCAGGCTGTCGATCGCCACGCCGGTGCGGCCCACCTCACCGAGCGCCATGTCATGGTCGCTGTCGTATCCCATCTGGGTCGGCAGGTCGAAGGCCACGGACAGCCCGGTCTGCCCCTGCTCGAGCAGGTAGCGGAAGCGTCGGTTGGTGGCTTCGGCCGTTCCGAAGCCGGCGTACTGGCGCATCGTCCAGAATCGCCCGCGGTACATCGTGGGCTGGATGCCGCGCGTGAAGGGATATTCTCCCGGTGCTCCCAGATCGTGGACGTGGTCGAGCCCGCGCACGTCCGTGGGGGTATAGAGGCCCTTCACCTCGGTCCACGAGCCGGTGAAAGGGGCGTCGGCCCGCTCGGGGAAGCGCGCCGTCAGCCGGGCGACCCGCTCGGCATGCTCGCGCTCCAGGCGCGCGATCGCCTCCAGTTCGGTCTGGAGGTCGGTCGTCGTCTCGTTCACGTCCCGGTCAGGCATGTGCATCCCCCAGCTTCACGAGGACCTGGCGTGCCTCGACCACGTCTCCCGGTTGCACCTGGATCGCTTTCACGATCCCGGATCGCGGGGCTCCCAGCTCCGATTCCATCTTCATGGCCTCGACCACCACGAGGGGCTGCCCCGTCTCGACCGTCTGTCCCACCTCGACGAGGACCTTGCGCACGGTGGCATGCATCGGGGCCTGAAGGTCATCGATGCTGGCCGTCGGTGCTGCCGCTTTCCGGGTCGACCGTGCGCGCTTCTGCACCCCTGTCACGGTGGCCACGCCCCCGATTTCCTTGATCGACACCGCGAAGCGCTCGCGATTGACCCGGACCTCGAACGTTCTTTCTGCCGGTTCATCGGCCGGAGCGTCAGCCGCCGGAACGAAGGGCTCGAAGGGCAGGCTCGCCGGCGGAAGCGTCGATTCGAGGAATCGCGTCGAGAGGTCGCCGCTCGCGAAGGCCTCGTGAGCCAGGATGGCGCGATGCAGGGGCAGCGTGGTGGGAACTCCTTCGACGACGAAATCGTCGAGCGCGCGGCGCATCCTGGCGATCGCCTCGGAGCGTGTCCGACCCCGGGCGATGAGCTTGGCCACCATCGAGTCGTAGCGCTCGCTGATCCGCCCCCCCTCTTCGATCCCATCGTCGACCCGGATACCTGGCCCGCAGGGGGGACGATAACGGGTGAGGCGTCCCGGACCGGGCATGAAGTTCCGGGCCGGATCCTCGGCGTTGATCCGGCACTGGATGGCCCACCCTCGCGCCTCAAGGCGTTCACCGACGATGGCCTCGATCGGTTCGCCAGCGGCCAGCCGGAGCTGGGCGGCCACGAGATCGATCCCGTAGACCTCCTCGGTCACGGTGTGCTCCACCTGGATGCGGGTGTTCATCTCGAGGAAGTAGAATTTGCCATCCTGGACGAGGAATTCACAGGTTCCGGTGCTGTCATACCCCACGGCCCTGCCGAGAGCGATCGCCGCTGCTTCCATCCGGGCTCGCAAGCCCGGATCGAGCGCCGGGCTCGGGCACTCCTCGACGAGTTTCTGGTGACGACGCTGGATCGAGCACTCGCGTTCCCCGACGGCCACCAGCCGACCGTGGCGATCGCCCAGGATCTGGATCTCGACGTGTCTCGGACGGTCCAGATACCGCTCGACGAAGACCTCACCGCTACCGAAGTAGGCCGCTCCCTCGCGCTGGGCCTTGCGGATGGCCGGCTCGAACTCGTCCGCCGCCCGGACGACCTGCATGCCCTTGCCTCCGCCCCCTGCGGCGGCCTTCACGATGCACGGATAGCCATGTTCGGCAGCGAAGGCCAGGGCTCCCTCGACCGTCTCGAATGAACTGAGCAGCCCCGGAACCACCGGAACGGCCGAGGCCTCCGCCATCTGGCGAGCCACGGTCTTGGACCCCATGCGCTCGATGGCGTCGGCACGGGGGCCGACCCATGTCAGTCCGGCCTCGATCGTTCGTCGGGCCAGCGCCGGGTTCTCGGAGAGAAAGCCGTAGCCCGGGTGGACGGCATCCGCACCGGCCTGCAGGGCCAGCGCCACGATGCCCTCGACGTCGAGGTAACCCTTCTCGAGCAGAAAGGCCTGGTCGGCCTCCCGGACATGGCGGGAATCGAGGTCATCCGCGGGATGGACGGCGACGGTCGAGAGACCGAGTTCCCGGCAGGCGCGGATCACCCTGACGGCGATCTCGCCGCGGTTCGCGATCAGGACTTTCTTGAGCATGACCCTTCCTCATCGATGGGCTGCGTGTACGCGGTCATTGTACCAAACGTGACCGGAGGCACTTAGCTCCAAACAGAGCCACCCTAAACGAACATTTAAAATGGCATCGACAACTTTTGATGGGCCCAGAGGCACAAGATCCGAGGTTCCGTACTCTCAGAAAGGTGTACGAGCGATGACCATGAACATCTCGGGAACGGGGCCCCTGCGGCAGCCTGCCGCCGGGGAACCCGCTGCAGCCATCCCCGCGAACACGACTCCTTTTCCGGGCCTCGCCGCCACCGTGCTCGACGAGATCGAGCGCAAGCGGGGCAACAAGAGTCAGATGGACCTGGGGACCGGCTCCAACTTCGTTCCTCAGACGGGCGGCCAGCAGGAACTGGATGCGATGAACGCCGTGACGCAGCTGCTCGAGCTGTCCAGCAAGCGCAGTGCCGAACAGATCGAAGGCAACACGGACACCAACATCGATGGTGGCACGACGGCGAAGGCCAAGCAGAAGAAGGTCGAGGTGCCCAAGCCCAGCGGTGGTGGTTTCTTCAGCTCCATCATGAACGCCATCAAGTCCATCCTTCCGGTCCTGTCGATGGTCGCGATGTTCATCCCCGGGCTGAACGTCCTCGCCATGGCCGTCAAGGTGGCCCAGATCGCCATGGCGGCCGCCGACACGATGCAGGCGCTCATGAAGGGCGACCTCAAGGGGGCCCTGGGTGGACTGACGTCGCTGGCAGGTTCCATCGGAGGTCCGCTCGGCGAGTTTGCCAAGATGGGCCAGGCTGGCATGAACGTCGTGGATGGCTTCCAGAAGGGGGGCCTGGCCGGCGGGCTCGGTGCGATGGGCGACTTCTTCGGGGGAGACTTCGGCAAGTTCCTGGGAACGGCTGGCACGACGATAGGGGCTCTCGAGAAGGGCGATGTCGCCGGTGCGCTCGGTGCGCTCGGGGCGCCGGGGGGAGTGGCCGATCTGCTGGGGCCTGATGCGGGCCGGATCTTCCAGGGGGCCGTCAACGCGGCCAATGGTGCCGTCCAGGGGGATCTCGCGGCCGCGCTCGGTGGCGTCGCTCAGGCGACGGGGTCCAGGGAGCTCGCGGGCCTCGGTTCGGCTCTCGATGCGGTCCGGACGGGTGACGTAGGCGGAATCGCCCGGGCGGCCAACACCCTGGGGATCTTGCCTGATGACCTCAACCGGAAGATCGGGGCCATCGAGCAGCAGGCGCAGCCGGTCCTCCGGGCGCTCTCGAACCAGGACGTCGAAGGTCTGGGGCGCGCCCTCGGCGGCGCCGTGGACGGCGGTCTGATCCGGCGTGCCACCCGGGA
>JBIIHZ010000121.1:0-6076 GCA_044235265.1 Candidatus Sericytochromatia bacterium | reverse complement strand
CGAAACGAGGTCACGGATGAAGAAGGTTTTCTCCTGGCTCGCCCTGGGCGCCGTGCTGGCCGGTTGCGGCCTGACGCCCGCCACCGGATGGGGAGGCAACGGCCTCACCTCCGCTCGCAAGGCGCGTCCCGCGAACGCGAAGCCCTGGACGATCATCGTGCACCTGGCGGCCGAGAACAACCTGTATCCGTTTGGCCTCGAGGACCTCAACGAGATGGAGGCCGGCATCGACCCGTCGCAGGTCAACCTGGTGGTCCTGTTCGACGGAACCCGGAACGGCGACTCGGCCGTCTACACCATCGAGCGTGACCCGGCTGGCAAGAACACGACCATCGTCACGAAGCCCAATACCGCGGTCCCCTTCATCCCGCCCAGCCGCGAGATCGACTCGGGCAACGTCGAACTCGTCAGGACCTTCGGCGACTGGGCCATCCAGAACTACCCCGCCGATCACTACGGCGTGATCTTCTGGGACCACGGCTCCGGCATCTTCCGGAAGGGCCAGGGCTTCCAGCCCACCTCCTTCGTGTCGAAGGGGTTCGGCTGGGATGACAACGGCAGCCACATGGAGACCTCCGACCTCAGCAAGCTCGTGCCGGCCTGGTCGGCCCGGGCCGGCAAGCCCCTGGACATCGTGGCCTTCGATGCGTGCCTGATGGGGCACGTCGAGCTGGCCTATCAGGTCAAGGGCGCTGCTGATTATTTCGTCGCGTCCGAGGAACTCGTCCCCGGTGCCGGGTTCGATTACAAGGGCTTCGTGTCCGGTATCCAGTCCGGTGTCGAGCCGCGGCAGCTCGCGTCGCACATGGTCGATGCCTTCGCTCGCAGCTACCAGCCGGGCGGTTCCCAGAACCCGGGTACCCGTGCCGTGGACTACACGATGTCGGCGATCGACGTCAACGCGCTCACCGAGAAGCTGGTGCCGGCCCTCAACGACTTCTCGGGGGCCCTGCAGGAGAGTCTCCCCGCGGGCAAGGCCACCCTGCTCTCGGCGCGTCAGGCCACCCAGACCTTCTACAACCGGGACTGCGCGGACATCGGGCACTTCGCGGAGCTCGCCGTGAAGGGCCAGACCTCCGAGGCCGTCAAGCAGCGCGCCCAGGGTGTCCGTCGGGCCCTCGCCTCCACCGTCGTTCGCGAGGCGCACACGGGCAAGGCGACCTATACCTTCGGGGGAGTCGGACAGTCCCAGGGGCTCGTGATCTATTTCCCGACCCCGAACACCGGGTACAACGCCAGGTATGACGACCCCTCGAAGATCGCCTACTCTCGCGAGAACTGGCGCGAGTTCGTGAAGGCGTTCTCCCAGCGCTGAAAGGTTGGACATGCCCTACCTCGCGATGGGCATCAACTCGCTCTGGTACGACGAATCGGGTGAGGGAGAACCCCTGACGGCCGTTCATGGCCTGGGGTTCTCCCACGCTCTGTGGGAGCCGCTGCGGGTCCGCCTGACCACCGCCGTCCGGATGCTCACCTTCGACCTTCGCGGGCACGGGCGATCCGGTCCCCTGATGGGCCCCTATCACCCCGAGGTCCTGGTGGAGGATCTCCGGATGCTGCTCGATGCGCGCGGCGTGCCGGCGACACACCTCATCGGACACGGAGAAGGCGCCCTGATCGCCCTGCTCTTCGCGCTCAAGTACCCGGCCCGCGTGCACCGCCTGGTGCTGCTCAGCGGCTATCCGGAATGTCAGAACCGCGACATCCACCATCGCCTCGCCCTCTCTGGGGCGCGACTCGTGAGCGATGGTGCGAGGTTTCGCCTCCGGGGAGGTGGGCGACCGGACTGGTGGGATGCTCCTGCCGGCCAGGTGGCCATCCACGAGGAAGCCCGGGGAGCCGTCCTGCAGGCCCCCGTCCCGATGTGGACTCCCTTCCTGAATGCCTGCGATCGCCCCGTGCTCGTCATGGCGGGAAACGGCCGCCGGCGCGAATCCTGGTCCTCGAAGATGCTCTACGAGGCCTTACCGGCCGGCAACCTCGTCGTGTTTGACGGGCCGTGTGACCCGTTGCCTCTCTCGGTTCCGGGATCGCTGGCTCCCTGGATCGACGCCTTCCTGCAGGAGCAGCCGTGGCCCGAGGCCGACGGGGCCACGATGTGGCTCAAGCCCGCCAGAGCCCTCGGCTTGAAGGACCTGGCCCGCTGAACGCTCCCCTCAGACCGTCAGCCCGGCAGGGGGACGCAACAGCCGGAGGTCGGGCGGCAGAGGGACCTCATGAACAACTTCCAAGCGACTCCGCGGGTGGGGAAAGACCAGCCTGGCAGCGTGGAGGGCCGGTCGCGAGACGAGGCGGTCGGGATGTCCGTACAGGGTGTCCCCCACCAGCGGATGGCCCAGATGGGCGAGGTGGACCCGGATCTGGTGCGTGCGGCCCGTCTCGAGCACGCACCGGATCCAGGTCAGGTCCCGGACGGGGTCCCGGGCGAGCACCTCCACGTGGGTCACGGCCGCCTGACCGGCCGGATCGACCACGCGCCGTCCCCCCGGGCCACCGGCGCGGTGAATCGGAGCCTCGATGCGATGCCTGTCGCCCGCGATCTGGCCCGTGGCCGCGGCCAGGTAGAACCGGTGGATTCCCCCCGTCTCGAGGGCGATCGCCAGCCTGTGGTGGGCGAAGCCATGTCGGGCAAACAGCACCAGCCCGGATGTTCCCCGGTCGAGTCGGTGGACCGGATGGACGCCCGCGTGCAGTCCCTGCTGACGATAGCGATGGACGAGCCCGTTGGCGACGGTGCCGTGGTGGCAGCCGTGGGTCGGGTGCACGACCAGACCGGGGGCCTTGTCGACGACCACGACGTCTTCATCTTCATGGACCACGACGACCTTGACCGGCTCTGGGTCGACATGGCCGCTCTCCGGGGCGTCCAGCCGGAAGGCCAGGCGCTCTCCGGCCTGCACGGGCGTGTCCATCCGAACGGGCCGGTCCTCGAGGCGCACGCCGTCGCGCCGCTTGAGCTGGCGGATCAGATGCTCGGAGACCCCGAGCTGAACCCGGAGGACGTGGGCGACCGTCAGACGCCCGGGTCCGGCCGTCACGACGTGGTCGTACCACGCCTCCGGCTGGGCCCCTGAGGACTGGGAGTTTCCGGGGCGCTCGGGTTCCGGCATGACACTCGATTCAGGCAGACGAGGAAGGCAGGGTGGCCCCCACGAGGATCTCCGCGAGCTCGCTTGCGGGGATCGTCTGGGTGACCGTTCCCACCTTCCTGCCCGTGATGACGGCCGCGTAAACCCGTTCTCCCGTGGCGGGACCGGACAGGGCCGTCAGGGTGATGGCGTGCTGCAACTGTTCCTTGCCGCCCAGGTGGACCGTGACGGGGACGCTGCGGCCCGCTGCCAGTTCCCGGTCGATGCGTTCGAGCAGCGGGGTGTCGCCGGCTTTCCCGGACCGGTAGCCGTGCGGTTGCCCCGAGAGGAGCGACAGGGCCCGCGCCTGTCCCGACCCGGTCATGCCACCGCCGGCCCGCCCCGGGGGCAGGACCTGTCCGCCCGGAGCGAGAAAGATCTCGGGGTAGCCCCCCGGGGGTGAGGTCACGGGATTCACGTACCGGATGCCGGGCTCGGAGATCTGCAACTGGATCACGGCGTCCTGGAACAGCCGGCTGGCATCACAGCGGCCACTGTCGTCACGCTGCTCGCTTCCGGACAGCGGTCGCAGATGTTCCCCGCCGCGGAGGGGTACCTCTCGTCCGGCCGCGAGCGTGCCGACGAGGCGCAGATATTCCGCCGGATCCTCGCTCGCCAGCTTGACTTCCAGGCTGGCGGCCGTGCAGGTGTTCCGCAAGCCCTGGATGACCTGGGCCGGATCCGCCACCATCTGGAGGGCGTCTCCGATGACGTCGGGCATCCGGAGCGGAGGACGGGCGCTATCCGCCAGCGTGGCCTCGAGGGTCTCGAGCAGCGAGCGTCCATCGTGGGCCCGCGGGAACTGGCCCAGCCGTCCGGACACCAGGAGCGCTTCCAGGGCCACCTGGGCTCCACGATCGCTTCCCAGGGCGAGCCGGATCCGGTCGAACGCCGCGCGTTCGGTCCCGGCGAGACCGGATCGGGCAGCGTCGACCGCCAGTCGTAGCCTGGCCGCCACCTCTTCCACCCCCTGCGCCGAGGAGTTCGAGGTGATGTGGACTGGAAGGGTCACGTCCCGGGTCTGACCACCCACCAGGCCCGTCACGTAACTTGCCTGCCAGCTTTGACCGGGGTTCCGGCGTGACAGGGCGAGGTAGGCCGGGGTACCTCCGAAGAGGTCACGGGCGGGGAGTGCCGCGCGAGGGGGGGAGGTGAGCGGAGTGACCGGGGCGGGAACTGGCCCGGTCACGGGGCCGGGCGGTGGACCCGTCTCCCCGGTCAGCGACGGGAGGCCGTTCAACCGGTTGGCACGCATCTCGATGGACATGGATCGCCCTCCCGGTTCTCGCCCGTCCGGGATCTATCGGTTCCCCGCGTCCGGAAGTGACGTGAAAAGGGTCAAGTTTTCTTTGGTTCCGGATTCGGTGTTCGTACTTTCAGTGGGTTAAACAAATGTTTCTTTCATCTTAACTATTTCATAAGAAATGACACCGTCTTGACGGCGGACAAGCCCGGAGAACCCCGCTGTCCATCGATTCAGAGAAGAGGTCTGGATGTTCCGTCGCGCAACCGCGTGTTTCGTGCTGGCTCTGAGCGTCGCCGCCTGCGGCAGCAATCCCGCTGCCCTGAACCGTCCGGGAGCGGCCCCGCGGCTGACCCGGGCCGCCGAGATGGCCCGCGCCAGGGCCGTGCTGGCGATGCCAGGGGCCGTCTATGCGGATGATCGCGTCGTCGTGCGCGCCTCGGGCTTCGATGCCGCCACCGGTCCCGTGAAGGGGGCCTCCGTGGCCGACTCGATGGACGGTTACGAGGTGCACATGCTGCCCGATGGCGTGACGGTCGCCCAGGCCCTCGAGGCCTACTGGGCCGATGGCCGGGTCGTCTCGGCGAGCCCCCTCATGCTCCATGCCGTCTCGGACGATGCGTCGGTGTCCTTGCCCGTGCAGCCCGTCGAACCCGTCCAGCCTTCGCCGACGGCCGGCATCAACTTCCAGCAGTGGTGGCTCGACAAGGTCCAGGCGACCGAGGCCTGGCGGATCACCCGGGGCAGCGAGGAGATCGTCGTCGCGGTCCTGGACACGGGCGTCGACTACCGGCATCCGGACCTCCTGGGATCGGTGATGAACGGCCGCGATTTCGGCTCGCGCGATGAGGACTCCATCGACGACAACGGCCACGGCACGCATGTCGCGGGTATCATCGCCGCCCGGGGCGGTCTCACGGGCGCCACGGGTATCGCTCCGGGGGTGAAGGTCCTGGGCCTCAAGGTCTTCAAGCCCTTCCGCAGCAAGCGCAAGATGGTCGGGTACTATGCGGACGATTTCGACATCGCGCGCGCCGTCCATCACGCCGTCGCCCAGGGCGTCAAGATCGTCAACCTGAGCCTGGGCGGCGAGGGGATCGCGCCCGTACTCGACTATGCCATCCAGGATGCCATCGGCCGGGGCGTGGTGGTGTTCGCGGCCGCCGGTAACGAACACAACAATGACCTGTCCCGCATCTCGCCGGCCGGTATCGACGGGGTGGTCCCCGTCGTCGCGACGGACACGGCCGACCGTCTGACGGGCTTCTCGAACTTCGGGTCGCTGGATGCGCTCGCCGCACCCGGCTTCGGTATCTACTCGACGACGCCGACCTACAAGCCGAAGTACGGCCACGCCATGAAGCAGGGATACGACTACCTCGACGGCACTTCGATGGCCTCGCCCGTCGCCGCCGGCTGTGCAGCCCTCGTGGCCTCCCACATGCTCACCGAGGTGCGGGAGTTCTTCCAGACTCGCAAGCCGGGCCTCAAGGTCACGGTCGCGGATCTGCCCCAGGAAGAGATCGTCAATGCCCTGGCCTACTCGGCGGTCGATCTGGGCGCCTGGGATCGCGATCGACAGTACGGCTACGGTCGCGTCCGCCCGCTGGCGGCGCTGAAGCGCATCTCGGACCCTGACCAGATCAAGCTCATCGCCAACAAGGTCTACCGCCGCATCCTGGCGCGGACCGGCAACTAGTCCAGG
>JBIIHZ010000120.1:0-6090 GCA_044235265.1 Candidatus Sericytochromatia bacterium | reverse complement strand
GAGCAGGAACAGGGATGATCTCGGCCATGCTTAACCGTTCCTGAAGCAAAGCTTCAGGTCACTTTCTCCCCCGGGTCTCCGATGACCCCATCAGCAGCGAGGTGAGCCCGTGCGGGCAGACGGGGGTGACATGAACACCAGCCTGACCATGAAGCGATCCGATGCCCCGAGCCAGGGCCTGCGGCGCGCCCCCCTGGGTTCCATCGGGGGGGCACGTCCTCCGGCCGGCGGACCCGGGAGTGCTGCGGTCCGCGACATCCTGATCCGGTCGTCGGCTCCTGCCGCTCCCCGGACGGTTTTCGGGGTGCGGCCCGTCGATCCGGCGCGATTCGTCCTCGTGGCGGCTCCCATCGGTCAGGGCCCCCGGTTCGCCCTGAACATCTACGAGCAGGCCCGCGAGGGCCGCGCCTGCTTCGCCGTGGAACGCGGTGCCGCGGTCGAGGCCGTCAACCCGCTCCTGCGGGAATTCGACTTCACGGGGATCTGCCGGCGCTACGTCGACGGAAACGGTTACTCCGTGCGGATCGGTCAGGACGATCTCGGCTCGCGATACCGGCTCAGCGTGGTCCGTCAGGCGGGTGACCTCCAGTTGCAGGCGATCCCTGCGGGTGGTCAGGCGGGGTCCCCGATGGTGGTCGCCCGGGCTGGTGGCGATGCGGAAGGCTTCGTGAACCTCCGGCTGGAGCCGGGCTGGAAGCTCATGCAGCGCGAGTTCCAGGGGAAACCCATCGGTCACATGGTGCTCTACCGGGACGGCTGGCCCTGAGGCCGGCACCCGCCCATCAGAACGTCGTCGTCCCCGTGAAGCGGAACCCCTCGATGAGCGCCGCGGGAGCCCGGGTCGCGCCACCGTAACCGAGCGTGAGCTTGGTGGTGTCCCCGAGGGCCACGACGCGGGCGAGGGCCTCGAGGCCGCTGCTGGTGAAGCGCAGGTTCTTCAGCGGACGCGTGATCTCGCCGTTCTCGATCAGGAACGTCCCGTCCCGGGTCATACCCGTGATCGAGGCCGTGTGGGGATCGGCGAGGTTCGTGTAGTGGAAGCGCGTCACGTAGATGCCGCGCGAAACCTCGCGCACGAGGGAATCGACCGAGCGATTCCCGGCACCCATCCGGAGGCGGGTGGGGTAGGGGGCATCGTCTTCTTCGCCGAACGAGACGTGTCCCGTGCTCGGCATGCACGTGCGTCGTGCGGTCTGACGGTCGTGGGCGATCGCCCGGGCGATGCCCGCCTCGATGAGCTCGAGACGCGACTTGGGCGACCCCTCGGCATCGAACGGCAGGGCCAGCATGGCGGGGTCGAGCGGGTCGTCCCAGACGTGGATCATGGGGTGGGCGATCGCCTCACCGAGCCGTCCGTTCAGGTACGAGACGCCTTCCGCGTAGGCCTGTCCGCCGAAGCCCGCCATCATGACCTGCTCGAGCAGGTCGGCCATGGCATCGGGTTCCAGGATGACGGTCATGGCGCCCGGGTCGAGGGGCTGCGGGTTACGACCCAGCAGGGCCTTGTCGATCGCCGTACGCGCCAGAGCGGCTGGATCGAGGGCGTGGACATCGGCATCGATGTGGGAGGCCCAGCCCGAGGAGTCCTCGCCCATGACGACCATGTTGAGGTCGGCACGCGTCATGCGATGGGACGCTCGCACGCCGCGAGAGTTCACGACTCCCAGGTGCGTCCATCCCGTCTCGAAGGCTCCGTACGCATCGAGGCCCGCGGCCCGCGCCTGCGCGGCGATCTCGCGGACGGCCTCTGCCCGTTCGGCGGGGGAGGCCCCGGCGGTGGCGGCCGAGAAGGCTCCGGGCACGGCAGGAAGGTCGGTGGCCGTCGGCAATTCGAACGAGTCGATCGGCGGGGGGGCCACGCGCGACCAGGCGATCGCCGCGCTCAGGGCCTCGCGCAGGGAGGCCTCGGAGAGGTCGTGGACGGAGGCCTTGCCCACCCGGCCGTGCTGCACGACCCGGATCCGCAGCTCCAGATCGTGCTCGCGCGCGCTCTGGTGGATCTCGGAGGCCGCGAAGCGCGTCAGGGACTGGTCGCGTTCCAGGATCACGACCTCGGTCTGATCGGCCCGGGAGACTGCGAGGAGGCGTTCGGCCGCTTCGAGGGCTTTCCAGCGTTCGGTCATGCGAGCACCCCCACCTGGACGTTCCGGAAGCGGGACGGGGCAGCGCCATGGCCGACGTGGGCGACCTGCATGGGCTGGCCCTTCCCGCAGTTGGGCGTGCCCCAGATCTCCCACTGGCTGGCATCCCCGATGGCGTCGCAGCCACCCCAGAATTCCGGCGAGAGGCCCGTGTAAGTGGGGTTGCGCAGCATGCGGCCGAGCTTGCCCTGCTTGATCTCCCAGGCGATCTCGCAGCCGAACTGGAAGTTCATGCGCCTGTCATCGATGCTCCAGCTCTTGTTGGTCTGCATGTAGATGCCGTCCTCGACCTCGCCGATCAGGCGCTCGAAGGAGTGGTCGCCGGGTTCAAGGTTGACATTGGTCATGCGGACCAGCGGGAAGCGATTCCAGCCGTCGGCGCGCATGGTGCCACTGGACTCGAGTCCCAGGCGGATGGCCGTCTCGCGCGAGCTCAGGAAGCCCTTGAAGATGCCGCGCTCGATGATCGGGGTGCGCTGGGCGGGCACGCCCTCGTCGTCGAAGCCGAAGGTGCCGAGGCCTCCGGGCAGCGTGGCATCGGCCGTGACGGTCACGAGGTCGGAGCCATAGCGGAAGTGATCGCGCATGGCCGGGTCCACGAAGCTCGTGCCCGCGAACGAGGCCTCCATGCCGAATACCCTGTCGAGCTCGACGGCATGGCCGATCGATTCGTGGACCTGCAGGGCCAGCTGGGTGGCGTCGAGGACCAGAGTCGTGCGCCCGGTAGGGCAGGGCGGGGCCGAGAGCAGGGCAACGGCCTCCTCGGCGATGCGGCGGGCATTGCCCACCAGGTCCACGGCCCGCACCAACTCGAAGCCGCGGGTGGCCTGGTGCCGACCGAAGGAGTTGGGATAGCTGCGACGCTGGATCTCGGAGGCGCTGGCGGCGGTGGCGACGATGCCGCATCCGGTTTCGATGAGCTCCTGCTCGATGAAGGCCCCTTCGGTCGAGGCGAAGGTCTTTTCCTCCCGCTGGTAACCGAGGCTGGCCTCGGTGGCGCGGATACCCTTCACGGCACGCATCTCGGCCTCGGCTGCGGTCAGCAGGTCGAGTTTTTCGGCGAGGGGGACGCGGAACGGGTCCTCGAGCACGGCTGTGCGGTAGTGGCCGCGGACGTTCACCGGGGTGCCGAGGTCCACGGGACGGCGCTGCACGCGGGCGGCCGCCCGGGCGATCGTCACGGCTTCCCGGGCCACCCGGCAGACCTCTTCGAGGTCGAGGTCGTGGGAGGCGGCGAAGCCCCACGAGCCGTCGGCGAGGACGCGGACCCCGAAGCCCAGGGTGGTGCGCGTGGGGATGCCCTGCAGATCGCCGTCGCGAAGGGTCATGGATTCGACCACGCGCTGGACGATGCGGATGTCCGCGTAACTGGCGCCGGCCAGCTGGGCCTGATTGAGGGCCGCGTCGATGAGATCTCGCATGAGGCGTCTCTGCTCCTGCCATGGATCCGTGTCGTACGCCATTTTAGCATCCCTGGAGGGGGCGCGTGGTACACTGGCGGCACATCCCCCCAATCCCCGGGAACGCCTGCGATGCCAGACCTCTTGCTTCGTGCCACTGCCGCCAATGGCGCCATCCGCGCCGTCGCCGCCCTCACCACGGACCTCGTCAACGATGCGATGACGCGGCACCGCACGAGCTACACCGCCTCGGCCGCGCTCGGTCGGGCCCTCACGGGCGGGGTGCTCATGGCGTCTGCTCTGCTCAAGGAGATCGGGGTCCTCAACATCTCGATCAACGGGCGCGGTCCGCTGGGGCCCATCCACGTCGACGCGTGGGCCGGGGGCACGGTGCGGGGCTACCTGGGCAATCCGGGCGTCGAGATCAGGCTGACGGACGAGGGGCGCCTCGACGTGGGCGCCGGCGTGGGTGTCGAGGGCATCATGTCCATCACCCACGATACGGGCCGCGGTCATCCCTACACGGGAACCGTCGAGCTGGTGAGCGGAGAACTCGGTGACGACTTCACGCATTACCTGGCGACCTCGATGCAAACCCGATCTGCCGTCAGCCTGGGCTTCTTGCTCGACAAGGACGGCAAGGCCTCGGTGGCGGGAGGCTTCCTGGTCCAGTTGATGCCGTCGGCCGTCGACGAGCTGGCCGAACGCATCGAGGGCACGCTCCAGTCGTTGCCGAGTTTCAGTCGCCTCTACCGTGAGGCAGGGAACCTGGAAGGGGTCCTCCAGGCGGCCTTGCAGGGTTTCTCGGTGGAGCTGCTGCCGACGGACGAGGTGCCGAACTTCTCCTGCCCCTGCTCGATGGAGCGCGTGCTGCGGGCGATCGCCACTCTCGGGGCGGCCGAGATCCAGGACATGATGGCGCAGGAAGAGGCCACCGAGGTGCACTGCAAGTACTGCAACACCCGGTACGAGGTCTCTCACGCCCAGCTGGGGCAGTTGCTCGACCTGGAGTGATGGGCCCGGTGGAAGCGTTTCCGCCCCTCCCCGAACGAACCGATCGTCCCGTCCTGGTGTTCGGGGCGGGGAACACGCACGTGAAGCTCTCCTTCTGGGAAGGGGAGCGATGCGTGGACTTCCGGCGCCTGGCCACGACCGACGTGGAGACGTGGCTTGCAGCGCCACGACCGGACTGGCCGGTGGTGATCGTCTCCGTGGTGCCGGAGGTGACGCGACGCGTCGCCGAGGTCTGGCGGGTGCCCGTGGAACGGATCCTGACTCACGACACCTCGGGGCTGCTCAGCCAATACCGGCCGCCGGAGGCCATGGGGGCCGATCGGCTCGCCAATGCCCTGGCCCTGAAGGCCCGGGGGATGTTTCCCGGCATCGTCGTCGATTGCGGGACGGCCACGACGCTCACGGTGGTGGATGCCACGGGGGCCGTGGTGGGGGGGGCGATCGCCTGCGGGCTCGAGACCGCGGCGAAGGCACTGTGGCAGGGTACGGCCCTGCTCGGTGAGGTGCCCCTGGTGGCTCCTGAAGGGCCCTGGGGGGCTTCCACGGTGGCCAGTCTGCAGCATGGCCTGTTCGAGGGCCACGTCGGCCTGGTGCGACACCTGGTCGAGCGGGCCCGCGAGCCACTGGGCCCGGAGACGCTCGTGGTGTTCACCGGGGGATGGGGCGAGGCGCTCGCGTCCCGGATTCCCGGAGCTTTGAGCGAGCCGCTGTTCACGCTCGAGGGAGGCGCCCACTTCGCCCGTTCCCTCGCCGATTGAATCGTGTGCCGTGACCTTCACGGCAAAGAAATGCGAGGAACCAGGGTTGCTGGATGTCCACATCCAGCAACCCTGGTTCCTCGAAAAAGGGTGGAAACGGGGCCGGCGGAGGCGATCTGCGAGCGCGCCCACAGGGGGCGGGGCGAAGCGTACTGGAAGTACGTGAGCCACGTCCCCGAGGACGTAAGCCGCAGAGCGCCCCGCCCGCCCCGTTTCCGCTAGGGGAGGAGGAGGCGGGTACCGACGCGGATCACCGCCGGATTGGCAATCTTCCCGCGGTTCAGCTGGTAGAGAGACCGCCACTTCTGACCCGAACCCAGGTGACGCTCGGCGAGCAGCCAGAGGGAGTCGCCCGGACGGACCTTGATGCTGCGCGCAGCGCCGGAGGTCGGCATCTCGAGCGTCATGCCGGGCTGGATCAATCTGGGATTGGGCAAACGGTCCTGGTTAAGGGCCACGATGGAGCGCCACCGGTAGCCGCTGCCCAGTTCTCGGGTGGCAATGCTCCACAGCGAGTCACCGCGCCGGACCCGGTAGGTGCCCGATGCCTGCGGTTTCTCCTCGGTGGCAGGAGGCACGGACGCTTCGACCACGTCCTCGTGAGCGGCCGCTTCGACCACTTCTGCCGTTGCCGGGACCTGAGGATCTTCAGCATGCAAGTCCTCGGCAGGAGCTGCAGGGGCGTGCGCTTCTCCGGCGTGGTGTTCGGCCTTGGCGTCGTGGCCATGAGCCTTCTTGTCGTGGTGTTCGGCCTTGGCGTCGTGGCCGTGGGCCTTC
>JBIIHZ010000006.1:0-19099 GCA_044235265.1 Candidatus Sericytochromatia bacterium | reverse complement strand
GTACCGGGCCCTCGACGAGGCGACGGGCCTCGTCATCATCCTCAAGGAGTGCGAGGACACGCGGACGGCCGGTGGTGCCGCGGGCGGGGCCGGGCCGGATGCGACCGTCGCGAAGAGCGACTGGGCCGAGGCCGCCACGGACAACCCCTGGCAGTCGGAGTTCGTGATCCTGCGCTCGGTGTCCTATCCCACGGTGGTGAAGGCCCTCGACGTCTTCAAGGCCACCGACCGGGCCTACCTGGTCCTGGAACAGCTCGAGGGCCGGGATCTGGCCTACGTGCTCCGGACCCGCACCAGCATCAGCGTGCAGCAGTCCCTCGACTGGATCCTGCAGCTCGCCATGGCGCTTGCCCAGCTGCACCGACGTCAGATCGTCCACCTCGACCTGCAGCCCCGGTACCTGGTCGTCACTCCCGACGGGCAGCGCATCCGCATGACGGGCTTCCATCGCTCCCGCGTCCTGCCGGCTGCCGGCACGGTGGAGGGCAGCCCTGGCTACTCGCCCCCCGAGCAGTTCGGCTACTTCGGGACCGGAGTGGACGAGCGCGCCGATCTCTACGCGCTGGGCGCGGTCTGGCACTACCTGCTGACGGGCAACCCACCCGAGAGTTACTGGAATCTCGACACCGAGCGGTTCAACTTCCCGGACGTCAGCGCGTTCGTGCCGACGATCCATCCCCAGATCGAGCGCATCGTCCGGCGCATGATCGAACCGCATCCGGATGACCGGTTCGAATCCATCCAGGAAGTCATCACCCAGCTCCAGACGCTGCTCAACAACCCGCAGCGCCTCGTGGGGCACTGCTCGGACGTCGGTCTGCTCAGGCAAGGCAACGAGGACAGCCTGGCGGTCTTCGACCTGTCCTTCACCACCCAGTCCAACACCACGGGAGTGGGGCTCTACATCGTGGCCGATGGCATGGGGGGCGTGAACGCCGGCGAGGTGGCCAGCGGGATCGCGGTCGATGCCATCACGGCGGTGATGCAGGAAGCCGTCAGCCGCCTGGCCGATGACGCGGAGCCGGGCCGCCAGATCCAGGACGCCCTGCAGAATGCCGTCAAGGAAGCCAACACGCGCATCTACGAGACGGGACGCCTGAACCGGGAGCTCGCGGGGATGGGCACGACCGTCACGGCCGCCCTCGTCTTCGGACAGACGGTTCACGTCGGCCACGTCGGCGACAGCCGGGCCTACCTGATCAACCGCTCGGGGATCGAGAAGATCTCGCGCGACCACTCGCTGGTGGGACGCCTCATCGAGATCGGGCAGATCACTCCGGAGCAGGCGGCCACGCACCCGCAGCGCAACCTGATCTACCGGTCGCTCGGGACGTATCCCAACGTCGAGGTCGACATCTACCAGCGTCAGTTCAAGATCGGCGACTGGCTCCTGCTGTGCAGCGATGGCCTGACGGGCCACCTGCTCGACGAGGAGCTCATGGACGTCGTCCTGCAGACGGCCGACCCGAACCTCGCGGCACGCAAGCTGGTCAACCTGGCCAACCAGCGGGGCGGGGAGGACAACATCACCGTGGTTCTCGTGAATCTGGCCGAGTATTCCTGACCTTCACCCAATTCCTTCATCCCCGCCACCCCCACCGGAGGATTCCATGAGCGATACGTCGCAAGCCCAAGCCACCCCCGCCATCGCCACCGCGCGCCTCGTGATCACCCGGGGCGGGACGGTCGGCAAGGAGTTCGCCATCGAGCCCGTGACCGAGACCCTGATCGGCCGCTGGGATCCCGATGGCGGCGCATTTCCCGAGGTCGACCTGACGGCCGACGACCCGGAAGCCAAGATCTCGCGCAAGCATGCCCGCATCTATCCGCAGGATGGGGAGTACTTCATCGAGGATCTCGGCAGCCTCAACGGCACGTACATCAACCGTGGCCCGCGCCTGCTGCCCGGCTCGCCCCAGTCCCTCAAGGACGGGGACGAGATCGTGATGGGGAAGACCTTCTTCAAGTTCCACGCCGCTCAGGCCTGATGAGACCCGGGGGCTGGGGTGGTTTCGTGGAAACCACCCCAGCCTTTTTCATGGCACCCGAAACTTAATCCCGCATTAAGTGAAGCTTGGTCGGCATCGAACGGTTCCTGAACGAACATGATTTCAGGACCCTCGTGTGACCCGGAGACCGGACCATGATCGCAGGCGCACTTCCCTCTCCCCCCATGCCGCGAAAGACCGTTCCTGCCTCCGGCCCTGCAGCGTCCGCTCCGGCGCAGATGACGCCGTCGAACCCGGTCCAGGCGGGTGGCGGGGATCAGCTCCGGTTGAACGAGCATGCCCAGATCGAGGTGACACGGTCGGTCCTCGGTTTCCTGCCCGTCACCGTGAAGGTGGATGTGGGCGAGATCCTGTCCGGCAAGTACGGTCGGGACTTCCAGATGACCAGCGTGACCCCGGACTGGGTCCGCGTGACGGGACAGGCCAGCTTCGGGCCCTTCTCCCAGGCCGTGGACGAGATGATGCCCATGCGCACGGGCGGTGCCATCCAGGGGCTGGCCGTCCATCTCGGCCAGGATGGACTCGTGCATCTCGGCGGCCAGCTCAAGGTGCTCGGGATCCCGCTGCCGTTCACCTGCGCGCTGGTCCCGCAGCGGGAATCGCAGGAAGTCTTCCAGTTCAAGTTCGCGAACCTGCGGGTGGGGAGCGGTGACCCCGTCAAGCTGCCCGCGACGATCGGGGCCTGGCTGACCTCGGCGGCCCTCACGATCTTCGGCAAGATCGAGGGCGTCACGGCCAGGAACATGGATACGCTCCAGGTGGATTTTGGCAAGATGGCCCGGGCCAATCCGGGCGGCCCTCCGCCGGCCCTCCCCGCCTGATTCGCCCTGACCGAACCGGCCAACCGGGACACTTCGGGAAGAAAATCACGTCACAAAACTTGATACCGAGCCCGGGAACTTCGGGGTATGGGATGACCATGTCTCGCCCGTCGCCCCAAGGCACCCGGATTCTGGTTCTCGGCAGCGTGCTGCTCGTGGGTTGCGTGACGCGCTCCCCGCAGGCCGCCTCATCCGGGTCGTACCTGCCCCTGCGCCTTTCGGGACGCGTGGAGAGCGCGGCCTTCCGCACAATCCAGGCCTCCATACCCGAGATCGTCCGCTCGTCGGCCATCACCGTGTCGGACGCCACCACCGGAAAAACGGTCGCCACGACCGTCAGCGACTCGTCGGGCGCCTTCACCCTGAACCTGACGGGACTGCGTCCGGGAGCCCTTTACTTTCTGGATGCCACGCGTGGCCTGTCGGCCGGGGGAAGCGCCCACCGGGGTAGCACGGCGGCGGCCAGGTTGCGCACCCTGCTGATGCCCGTCGGATCCGCCCTCCACAGCCTCACGAACACGAACACGGGCAGCCTCGTCATCGGCAATGCGACCACGGCTCTCGCCGCGACTGTTGCGGCTCGCGGGCGAGCAGGAGCCATCCTCGACCCGGCCAGCCTGATGGGCAAGGTGGACGAGGCGACCGACACCTTCAGCGAGACCGGCACGGGCCTGTCGAACACCTCGGACTTCATGGCCGTTTTGCCCCTGGTGGGCAATGCCATCTTGCTCGACCAGGACCCCGTCGCGGCGATCGCCCTCCAGGGGGACACCGGGACCTACCGGCTCACCACCAACCTGCCGGCCCTCCTGAACGTGAGCCCGCGCCTCGCCGCGATCGGGGCGACGGTGACGGTCTCGGGTGATGGCTTCGACCCCTATCCGGGACGGATCGCCCTGAGCATCGGCAACACGCCCGTGGCGACCTACAGCCTGTCCGCGGACCGTCGCCGCCTGACCTTCCCCGTCCCGGCTGGAGCCGTCAGCGGCCCCCTGGTGCTGCTACAGCCCGGCGGGGTCCAGCATGCGCTGCTCCCGCTATTCAAGGTGCGCGGCACGATGGCCACACTGGCCGGAAATGGTCTGGCGGCGCGCTGGGATGGTCCCGCGGCGGTTGCCCGGTTCAACACGCCCATGGGACTGGCCCTGGACTCTCGTGGAAACCTGGTCGTCGCCGATTCCGGCAACCACTGCATCCGGCGCGTGACCCCCGAGGGCCAGGTCACGACCCTGGCCGGAGACGGGGTGGCCGGGGCGCATGACGGCCCCGCCCTGGTCGCTCGCTTCAACACGCCAAGACATGTAGCCGTCGATGCCGGTGGATACGTGTACGTGGGGGACTGGGGCAACGGCCGCATCCGGCGCATCGGCCCGGATGGCCGGGTGACCACCCTCTCGACCTGGGGGGGGTTCGCGGATAACCCGGGGACACCTTGGGTGCTCAACCGGACGGTGACCGGCCCGTGGACCTCCACCAGCACCAACACGAGCGGCGTGACCCTCGATCCGGCCGGGAATCTCTACTTCGGAGACTATTACGGCAGCGGGATCATGAAGGTCACGCCGACGGGGGGGGTCTCGCTGTTCGTGGGGGCCACGGACGGGGCTCACGGCACGGCGGACGGAACCGGGACGGCCGCACGACTCAGCGCGCCGGACGGTCTCGCATTCGGCGCCGATGGCTACCTGTACTGCTTCAGCAACGGGGCCAACCACTGCAAGCGGATCACGCTGGCCGGGGTCACCCAGACCCTGTCCTCCGCGGGTTCCTTCGCGACGAATCCGGCGTCCATCGCGAGCCAGATCGTCTACCAGAGCTCGGTCCTGGCGGATGGCACGATCTACGGCCCCTACGGCAGCAGCGGTCTTTATCGCGTGACGCCCGGGACGGCACCGACCCAGATCACGACGACGGGCTCGGGCTACGCGGACGGTCCGATCGCCTCGGCCCAGTTTCGCTCGCTCTTCGGCAGCGTGGCGGATGCCGAGGGGACGCTCTTCGTGTCGGACATGACCGACCACCGCATCCGGGTGGTGGTGCCATGATCCGCCAGAGGTCTCCCATCCACGCGCTGACCGCGCTGACGCGGGTCGCCGTACCGGCCGTCATCGGGTGTTCGACCGCGGTCCCGATCACGCGCCCGCTGCCCCCGGACCTCGCCGGTCGCGTCAGCTTCGAGCAACGGGCGACGCAGGCCACCATGCTGGACGTGGCCGACCGGGCCACGGTCTCGCTCATCCAGGCGGACACCGGTGTCACCAAGGGAACGACCGTCACGAACGAGAGCGGGGCGTTTCTCCTGAGAGGCGAGACCCTGCAACCCGAGACGGACGTGCTCTATTACCTGGAGGCCATGAAGGGCCTCTCGAACCATCGTCCCGGGGTCCCGGCCGCCCGGGTTCGGACGCTCGCCCGCTTCAGTGGCGGCGGCTGGACGACCCTCACGAACTCGGTCATCAACACGGGCATCCTCCTCACGCCGAACACCACGGCCGTCTCGATCGGGGCAGGCCTCCGGCACTCGACGACCTCCCCGTTCGACTTCGTCTCGCTGATCGGGAAGGTCGGCCAGAACGGCAACAACGACGGCTACGACCCGGTGCCCGGCCTGACGGCTTCGGACCAGGGCACCCTGCTCACGATGGTCCGGACGGCCCTCGGCCAGGACCGCGATCCCGTCGGCTCGATCCGGCTCGACGCCGGAGCCTGGGTCCTGAACGGCACCTCGGCGGGCCTCGTCATCGGCAGCGTCTCGCCCACCTCGGGCCGGGTCGGCACGTCGGTGGTCGTCTCGGGCTCTGGCTTCCTGTCCGGGACGACGGCCCCGGACCTGCTGGTGGGCGGCGTGTTCACCCCGGTGGCGACGTGGTCGGCGACGGAGGTGCGCTTCACGGTGTCGGCCGGAACCCCCACGGGGACGGTGGTCGTCCGCCAGGCAGGCTACCAGGCTGCCGGCCCCGTCTTCACGGTGACGGGCCTCCTGGGCGGAACGGCCCGGGGCAACGGCCTCATCGATCTCGGCGGCCTCGTCCGCGGGGAGGACTGAATCATGGAACGACGCGCCCTCGTGACCCTGGCCCTCCTGTCGCTGACGGCCTGCACCGGGTACCTGCAGCCGCGGGTGGGCAGCGCGGACCGGCTCCCGGGGCACTCGACGAGCGATTCCCGTACGCTCGTCGGCCGCGTCGAGGCCTGGCCCCGGGCCGTCCAGAGCACGGGAGCCGAACTGACGCAGGGATCGGCCGTGGTGCTCATCGAGCCCGGTTCAGGCCAGGCGATCGCCTCGGCCCTGACGGGGGATACCGGCGCGTTCACGCTGGCGCTGCCGGTGGCCTTCACTCCCACCGAGGGGGCCGTCTACCTGCTGGAAGCCTTCAAGGGGCAGGCGATGGGCGGGGTGGCGGGCCGGGCCGGCGCCACGGTGGGGCGCATGCGCACCTTGCTCGGTTACCAGGGCGGTCAGTGGACGCACCTGGGTTCGGCGAGCGCGGGGGATCCGATCCTCGTGACGGGGGCGACGACGACCCTGGCACTCGTGGCGAGCCTGCGCGGACTCGCGACAGCCGACCAGCTGGCCCTCATGGGCCGGGCGTCCGACCAGGCCAGGTCCTACCTCCCGCCGTCGGGCGGGTCGGTGTCGCTGGGCGAATACCAGGCCGTCCGCGGCTGGATCGATCAGTTGCTGGCAGATGACCAGGACCCGGTGGAAAGCCTGACCTACAATTCGGCTTCGACCGGACCGGTCGAGCAGCGATACGGGCGGAAGCCCCGCAGCCTCGTGCTGCACACGACCTTCACGCCCGCGGCCCCTCAGCCCGGCGACCTCGTGACTTTCTCGGGGCAGAACTTCCCGACGCCGCGAGCTGGAATCCGTTGCTCCATCGGGAACACGCCCCTGGGAACCTGGACGCTGAACCCGGACCGGACGCAGCTGACGATCGCGATGCCGCCGGTCCAGCTGGTGGGGGCCTTCACGGTCACCGACGGGCTCACGACCTGGACCGGTCCGACGGTGACGGTCGGTCCGCTCACCCAGCAGAGCTTCCGGGACTTCGAGGACGCGAACGTCACGGCCTTCCAGCCCAACAACGCCCAGAGCGGCAGCGGGACCGTCACGACGCTCACGGGGGGCCCCACCGGCCGCTATCTGACGGCGACGACGCTCAACCACATCTCGAACCTGCCGAGCACCACCGCCTACGGGGTCTGGGAGTTCGACACGATCCAGCGTACCCACCACGAGTACTGGCCCGTGCAGAACAACACCACGACCTGGATGTCCTCCGGGGAAGGGTACCTGCTCTGGAAGGACTACGACGGCATCACCCGGTTCTCGCGCGTCACGGGCGGTGGCACGACCCACATCGCCCAGTACACGAGCCTGGTGGCCGAGGGTGTCTGGTGGCGCTGCCGGATCGAGCGGGCCCGGAACGGCCTGTGGCGCATCTTCGAGAACGGCAGACCGATGACGGAGGTCGTGGACAACACCCTCACGTCCTCGAGTTACTTCGGACAATTCTTCTGGGACGTGCCGGCGAACACGGGCGGGGTGGACAACCTCCGCATCTCGAGCTGGTGAGGTCAAGCCGATGCGCTGGCACGCCTGCACGGGGCCCCTCGCCCTCCTGACCCTCGTCGTGGCCTGCACGAGTCCGCGGGGAACCCTGCTACTTCCTGGAAGCCCTGCAGCCACCTCGCAGAAAGACGGGGCGATCTCGGGACGGATCGAGCAGGACGCCCTCGCCCGCCGCTCGACCCAGGCCTCCCTCGGACAGATCACCCAGAGCGCGACCGTCACGGTGTCGGATGCGGGGACGGGGAAGCTCGTGGCCACGACGGTCGCGAGTCCGACGGGGGCCTTCACCCTCTCGCTCGCAAACCTGACGGCGGGAACGACGTACTGGCTGGATGCCACCCGGGGCGTGGCGGCGGACGTGCTGCCCGGGCGGGCGGGTTCCCCGGCGCTGCGCCTCCGGACGATGCTCCTCGTGCAGGGCGGGACGGCCACCTCGCTGACGAACACGGCCTCGGCCGGCTCGCTCGTGATCGGCAACGCCACGACGGCCGCCGCCGTGATGTTCCAGCTCCGCCAGCAAACAGGCACCAGCCTCACGGCCGCGAACCTGATCGGGAAGGTCAACGAGGGAACGGACACCTTCACCGAGACCGGGACGGGACTCGCGAACGCCGCCGACTTCCAGGCCGTGCTCCCCCTGGTCGGCAACTGTCTGGTGCTCGATCTCGATCCGGTGGCCGGAGTGGCGTATCAGAGCAATTCCGCCACCTATCGGATGGCGACGAACCTGCCCCGGGTGACGGGGCTCTCGACGACACGGGGTGGTGCCGGAGACGTGGTGACGGTGAACGGTAGCTCGTTCGATCCGTATCCCGGTCGGCTGGGCTTCAGCTTCGGCGGAGTCGCCGCCTCGACCTGGTCGGTTCAACCTGACCGCAGGAGCGTGCAGGTGACGATCCCTGCCGGTGCCCTGGGTGGTCCGTTCCTGATGCACCAGCCCGGCGGGGTGGCACATACCCTGGCGCCTGTCTTCAAGCTCCGTCAACAGGTCGTGACGCTGGCGGGCTCCGGACGGGCGGGCTCGCGCGACGGGAACCGGTTCGGTGCCGAGCTGAATGCTCCCCGGGGTCTGGCCATCGATACCCGGGGCAATCTCGTCGTGGCGGATCACGGAAGCCACAAGATCCGCCAGGTCAGCCCGGCCGGGGAGGTCTCGACGATCGCGGGTGACGGGGTCTCAGGCCTGCTCGACGGCCCCGCCACGGCGGCGCGATTCAGCAGCCCGCGCGGCGTCTGCGCGGAGGCGAATGGCACGATCTACGTGGCCGAGGAGGGCAACAAGACCCTGCGCCGCATCGACCCGGAGGGGCGCGTCACGACGCTCACGACGGATGCCACCTTCGTGGCCAATCCCGCGAACGCCCAGGTCTGGGGCTACGGGCTGGCCGGCGTGGCGCGCGATCCGGCCGGCAACCTGTACGTCACGGACTACATGGGCTGTCGGATCTGGAAGATCGTTCCCGGGGGCGGGATCTTTCCGTTCGTCGGATATGGCCCGACCTCGGGAGGCCGCGGCGGTTACAACGATGGCCTCGGGACTGTGGCGGGTCTGAGCTTCCCCGACGGGATCGTCCTGGGCCGCGACGGCAACCTGTACTGCGGAAGCAACGGAGAGAACCACGTCAAGCAGATCACGCTGGCCGGCCAGACCCGGACGCTCGACTCGAGCGGGTTCTACCGCGCCAATCCGGGGACCTGGTCCGGTGCGTACACGACGGCCATCACCTGCCAGCCGTGCGTCCTGGCCGACGGATCGACGGTGGGAGGCACCCAGCTTACCCGGGTCGCCCCGGGGATGGGCCAGATCTTCTACCGGGCGGCCGCCGGGGGAACGCTCGATGGCCCCGACAGCGCGTTCCGGTTCGGGCAGGTCCATGCGGCCGTGGCCGATGCGGACGGCGCCATCTACCTGTCCGACCCCGTCGAACACCGGATCCGCGTCTGGGTGCCTTAGCCCCGTTCTCGAGGAGTATCGCCGCATGACCGCACGCACCCGGGCCCTGCTGGCCCTGTCCTGGACCCTCTCGGGCGTCGCCCTGTTCTCGGCATGCACGGCCGAAGAGGGAGGCAACCCGCTGGGCACGCTGGGCGATGGAGCGGGCCAACTCCAGGGCAAGGTGACGGCCACCGTGGCCCCGAGCACGACCCCGTCGGGCCAGCCCACGGGGAAACCCGGAACGGATCTGCCAGCCCGGGTCGAAGACGGTCCGGGCGCCTCGACGACGATGCCTCCCGGCACGCCCGGCGCACCGATCGCCACTCCGACGCCCGGGATCACGATCGCGCCGGGAGTGGACACCTCGCAGCCGCCGAGCCAGCTGGCAACGCTGGCCCCGCTGCCCGGAGGACCGACGAACGGCGGGACGACTCCGCCCACGCCCGCGCCGGTGCGAGCCCTGGACGGCGCTCCGTCCGCGGCCCTGCCTCTCGAAGGGGCATTCCGCTCGCCGCTCACGAACCTGCCGGTGTTCTGGGGGGGCGGGCAGCGCTGGCTGCTCGATGCCACGGGCATGAGCTGGGCAGGGGGCGAGGCAGGCTCGTGGCCGGCGGGTACGCGTGCGGTGGCCGGGCCGGGAACCTTGTGGCGAGCCACCGGCGATCGCCTCGAGCAGTTCGAACTGGATCCGGAGGCCGTGGTCCCGCAGCCCACGTCCCCCTCGCGGAGCTGGACCCTGCCTGGCGACGTCCTCGCACTGGCTGCGGACTCGAGCGGCGCGTGGGCCGTCCTGTCGGGCGACCGTGTCTGGGGCTGGGAAGCCTCGTCAAACGCGACCCGCTCGGTCCCCGTGAGCGGGGCCCGGGATGTGCTGCTGTCAGGGACGCGAGTGCTCGTGCTCGATGCGGCGGCGGCCGTGCCCGTGTCCCGGAGCAACGGACAGGTCGGGGCAAACATCGCCCTGGGCGGAGAGCCCGGTCCCGCGTTCGTCGATTCCGCGGGAACGGCCTGGATCGCCAGGAAAGGCCTCGCCCAGATCCGGCGGATCACCGCCGATACCACGTCGGCGACGAGCGTCGGGGTGGCGGCACCCGTGACTAGCTGGGCCGAGGCGAAGAACCGGATCTGGGCAGGAGAAACAAGTGCCGCCCAGGTCCAGTCCATCGCCCTCGATGGCACGCCCGGGGCGACGATCAGTCTGCCCGTGGCTCCGGACGTGGCGATCGCCGATGGATCCGGCCAGGTGTGGCTCGCCGAGCGCACGAGCGGTCGCCTGGCCCGCTTGATTCCCTGAGTCATCCCGGCTCCACGGCACCACGGCACGTGGTGCAAGGAACCTGCGAGGCAGGAGCGAGCATCGCGCCAGCGAAGCGAGCAACTTCCGAGGAAAAAGGAAGAGACCCGGATGGCCCTGGGGGGGATGGCCATCCGGGTCTCTTCATGGGGGCCGGAGTGGGGGGAACTCCGCGCGCAAGCCAGATCGGGGGGAACCTGGCTGACCTGGGGCACCCCGCAAGGGGTGCAACGAACCTGCGAGGAAGGAGCAAGCGAAGCGAGCAACTTCCGAGGAAACAGGAGGAAACGGTTCACCGCGAGTCGAGTGGCGTGCGCGCCCGCAGGGGACGGGGCGAAGCGTACTGGGAGGTACGTGAGCCACGTCCCCGAGGACGTAAGCCGCCAATCGACCGCGGTGGACCGTTTCCCGGGACTAGCAGACCTGGAGGATTTCGCGGGCCTGATTCACCTGCTCGAAGAGCTCGCGCGAGATGACGGCCTCGTGATCGTCCGGGTAGATCCGGTTCTGGCACTGGTAATCACCCGTGTAGAACAGGTTCTCGAGAATGGTCTTGACCGTGTTGGCCTGCCAGCGGCCGCCACGCTTGGTCGGGAGACCGTCACGGGTGAGGTCGTTGGCGATCTGACGGAGGCTGCGACCGGCGGCACGCTCACGGAAGATGCGCTGGACGACGGCGGCCTCGAGCGGGCTGACGACGAACTGGTTGGTGGCCTCGTCGAGCGAGTAGCCATAGGGACAGGTACCGCCGTTGTGGAGGACCTCCCGGCTGCGGACGAACACCTTGGGGGCAGCGGCCTGAGGCTTGGGGGCCCGGACCCAGCTGGCGACCTGGGGGATCGTCACGAAGAGCTTGAGCAACTGCTGGCCGTCGGGGCGACCGGTGTCGAGGTTCTCCTGGACGCTCACGAGGCGCACGTCGCGGTGGTTGAACTCGGTGAGGACGGTGGCGACGTCGTGGAAGCGGCGACCGAGGCTGGCGAGCGAGGCCACGACGACGGTGCATCCATCACGCTCGACGATCGTCTTCATCTGCGGCCGCTCGAGCGCGGCTCCCTGCTCGCCCGCGTCCACCAGGGCCTCGGAGAGGTCGAGACCGTGGACGTCGCAGTAGGCGCGAATGGCCGCTTCTTCCGCGGCGACCCGCGTGAAACTGTCGTCGCCCGGCTGGCTCCAGATGTAACCGACTACGTGACTCATCGTTCTTGCTCCCTCGTGGTTCGAACCACGGATGGCGGCCCGGAACGGGACTTCTACCAAGGTGGTTATCGGGTCTGTTGTACCGATCTTGTCACACCTTGGTTAAGCCAACGGAAAGAATGCGTTAAAGTTGACAAATCGCTCACATGTCAAACGAGCGTGACGACGGTGACGCCATCTCCGCCCTCGGAGCCTTCCCCGGGCCGATGTGCGGCGACGTGGGGGCTGGCGGCGAGGAAGGCCCGGACCCCCTTGCGGAGGGCACCGGTACCGCCTCCGTGGATGATCCGCACGCTGCGGAGATGGCCCGCGAGGGCCCGATCGAGAAACCCCTCGATCTCGGCGATCGCCTCGTGGACGAGGCGTCCGCGCAGGTCGAGTTCGTGGGCTCCGAGCTCCACCGCCTGGGCCTGGGCGGCGCGGCGCTCGCGGCGCGCAGGCTTGCCACCGACGGACTGGCGAGAAGGAGCGGCCCCCTCCCGTGCGATCGCCGGCTGGAGGTCACGCGAGGACACGGTGAGCTTCATGGGGCCGACCTGGACCATGATCTGGTCGCCGGCGACCTCGAGGACCTCCCCGGCCTGCTGCAACCTGGAGAGGAAAACCCGATCTCCGCGTTTCCATGTGCGGGGAGCGGCCGCCTGGGCCCGTTCACGCTCGCGGGCCCGCTCGAGACGCTGCTGGACGCGAGCCAGACGATCATGGGCCTTCTGGGCGACGGGCATGCTGCGCTCGGCCTGCAACTCGCGAGTGGCTGCGGCGATCTCGGCCCGGGCCTGACGGAGCTCTTCCTCGAGCATCTCCCGGTAGCGATCCCGGATCTCCCGCTTCTCCCGGTTCCAACCGGCCACGCGGGCGTCCTGCTCGGCCCGCAGGCGCTCGGCGTCGGCCAGCAAGCGGTCCGCCTCGGCCCGCTTGCGCAGCGCCTCGACCTGAGCGTCCTCGAGGCGATCGATGAGCCCGGCGCTCTCGTCCGCCCCTCGGCTGAGGATCTCCCGGGCCCGGGCGGCCACCTGCGGCGGCAACCCCAGCTGCGAGGCGATCGCCAGCGCGTTCGACTGCCCCGGGATGCCCATCAGGACGCGATAGGTCGGTCGCAACGACCGCGTGTCGAACTCGACCGATGCGTTCGCGAACCCGGACAGCTCGTAAGCGAGACGCTTCAGCTCCCCGAAGTGCGTGGTGGCGACGACCCGCGTCCCTCGGGCATGCAGGTTCTCGAGGAGCGCCCTGGCCAGGGCAGCGCCTTCCTGCGGATCCGTGCCGGCCCCGAGCTCGTCGAGCAGGACGAGGGTCCGGGCATCGGCCCTCCCGAGGAGGTTCACGAGGTTGCGCATGTGCCCGGAGAAGGTCGACAGGCTCTGAGTCAGGCTCTGCTCATCCCCGATGTCGGCGAAGAGCTGCCGCACGGGGGCGATCCGACTGGAAGGCTCGAGCGGCGGAAAGAGCCCCGCCTGGACCATGAGGGTCACGAGCCCCAGGGTCTTGAGCGCGACCGTCTTGCCCCCCGTGTTCGGCCCCGTGATGACGACGACCGTGCGTCCATCCCCCACCTGCAGATCGACGGGGACGACCCGCTCTCCGAGCAGTTCGACAAGCAGCGGATGACGAGCCCCGTACAGCACGGTGGCCCCGTCGTCCTCCAGTCGCGGCATGTGCCCGTCCCAGCGCAGGGCCAGGCGGCCGCGCGACAGCACGGCGTCGAGCTCGGCGAGGGCCTCGAGCATCCAGCGCGTCTCCTCGGACACCTCCCGCACGCGGTCACAGAGGGCAGCCAGGATGCGGGCGATCTCGTCGCGCTCCTCGAGGCGGAGGCGCTCGAGGGCGTTGGTCGGCTCGACGAGCGCCATGGGCTCGATGAACAGGGTGACACCGGTGGCGGACTGGTCATGGACGATGCCCGGCACCTGGGAACGGGCCTCGGCGCGGACCATGAGCACGAATCGGCCCTTGCGGGTGGTCGTGACGGTGTCCTGGAGGGCCTCGGCGTGTCGACGCACGAGCTTCTGGAGCTGACCTTCGAGCTCGGCCGTCCGGGCATGCAGGCGCCGACGGATCCCGCCAAGCGCCTCGGAAGCGGCATCGAGGACCTCGCCCGCGGGATCCAGCGCCCGGTCGATCGCCTCGACGATGCCGGGCTGGGGTCGGATGGGCTTCACGAGATCCGCCAGCCCCACGAACCGATCCGCCCGGTTCTCGAGATAGCGCTTCAGGCGAGCGGCGGCCTGCCATGTCCGGGCGATCGCCACGAGCTCCGATCCGCCCAGGACGGCGCTCTGCTCGAGTCGACGCAGTTCGGCACGCAGGTCATGGACGCCCTGGAAACCCGGTTCACCCTCGTCGTGCAGGAGGTCACGGGCCTCCCCCGTCAGACCGAGAACCTGCGCAAGGATATCGGGGTGGGCATGAAACGCGAGTTCCGCGAGCCGATCGCGGCCTGCCGCGGTGGACGCGAGCCCCGCCAGGATCTCCCGGACACGGGGCCATTCGAGGACTTCCAGGGTGTGTGGATCGAACGTGGCCATGCCGCCATGTTACCAGGCCTCTTGTCACGCGACGTCTCACCGCCTATCATGATGACACGGATCCGAATTGTCCGAACGAGGTCACCATGCTCCAAGCCATGGCCCGATTCCTGGTCAGTTCCTGGGTGCTCGGGGCCATGATCCGCCTGCTGGATCGCCGGTTCGCCCCGCGACAGGACCGCGACCAACCGTGAACGTCGAGGAGCGTCCCCCGTGTCCCGGCTTGCCGTCATCACAGGATCCTCGAGAGGGTTGGGACTGGCCCTCGCGGACCAGCTCGCACGGCGGGGCTGGAAGCTGGTCCTCACGGGCCGTCACGCGGAGGCTCTCGAGGCCGCCCGGGCTCGCCTGAGCGGGTGGACTCAGGTCACGACCGTCACGGGGGACGTGGCCGACGCCGCCCACCGGGAGCGCCTCGCCATCACCGTCCGGGCCCTCGGCCCGTTGCACGCCCTCGTGAACAATGCAGCGATCCTGGGCCCCAGCCCCCGGCCCGCCTTGCTCGATCTGGACTGGCTCGACCTGGAACGGATCCTGCGCATCAATACCATGGCGCCACTCGCGGTCCTTCAGGCCCTGGCCCCCTCGCTGGTCCCCGGAGGGTGCATCCTGAACGTCTCGTCCGATGCCGCCCCGGAAGCCTTCGCGGGGTGGGGAGGCTATGGCCTCTCGAAGGCCGCGCTCGACCATCTGTCGGCGACGCTGGCCCTGGAACACCCGGAATGGCGTGTCTATGCGGTGGATCCGGGGGACATGCTGACGGACATGTACCGGGAATCGTTTCCCGGAGAGGACCTCTGGCTGCCTGGACCGGAGGCCAACGCACCGGCCCTCGTCCGGCTCATCGAAGGGGACCGCCCGAGTGGACGCTACCTGGCACTCGATCTGCTGACGGAAAAACGCTGAGGATCAGCGCGGCTCGCTCAGGAGGTCGAGCGGCATCGTGCGCGCCTCGATGGCCGCGATGACCCGCTGCACGGACGGGGGAACAGGCCCGTGTACGGACACGGAGCGCGTCGCGGCCTTCAGCACGAGCTCGACCGTCGTCGTTCCGGCGCCTGGCAAGGGCTGCGAGGACGAAGAGGTGTCGACGAAGCGCGGAGAACCCGTAAAGGCCTCGTCAACGATCTCCTGGAGAGCCTCGAGCCGGATGGCCCCGGCCCCCAGGCCCTGCTGCCGGGGTGGGCTGGTGTAGGCATAGGAGCGCCGGGCCACCCAGTCCCCGTTTCCGAAGATCACGAGCCGGTCCTCATGGAAATATTCGGGGGCAACGGCTCCCGTGGCCCGCGTGTAGGTGACGACCGGGACCGAGGCGCGCGGCTCGAAGGTGGGATCGGGGTCGTTCATCGAACGCATGAAGGGGACCGAGCAGGCCGTCAGGGTCAGCAAGCCCAGAGCGAGCGAGCGCGGGCCCATCAGGCCTGAGCCCCCGCCTTGCGATGCGTGGCCGTCACGACGGTGTGAATCCCGCCACGCACGGAGAAGTCTCCGACGACCTCCATGAACCGGGGGTCGAGCAATGCGACGAGGTCGTCGAGGATACGGTTGGTGACGGCCTCGTGGAAGATGCCGGTGTTCCGGAACGCCCCCAGGTAGAGCTTGAGGCTCTTGAGTTCGACGCAGCGCTCGTCCGGGGTGTAGGCGATCCGGATGGTGGCGAAGTCTGGCTGCCCCGTGACGGGACAGATGGCCGTGAACTCCGGACACGAGAACTGGATCAGGTAGTCTCGAGCGGGCCGCGGGTTGGGAAAGACCTCGAGGCGCGCCTCTTCGGGAGTGCGGGGATACGAGGTGGCCTGGCCGAGCTGCTGGAGGGACTCCATACATTGGCTCCTGTCACGTGAAAAGTGGGGACAGCTGAGCCTCCATGCTAGCAAGGTGGCCCGGACGTGTCGACGCACGTCCGGGCCACCTCGGTGAGGAAGGCTGCGAGAACCTACAGGAGCATCAGCTTCGAGAGATCGATCCGGCCATAGCCGTAGCGGGAATCACGCCCCGTCGCGCCCTTGTCGAGAACCGCCGAATCGATGGCCTGATGCACCTGACGAGCCGACCAGTTCGGGTGCCGGGCGAGGACCACGGCCGCCGCACCCGCGATGACGGGGGCCGCCATGGAGGTGCCGGAAAGCTTGCCGTAGCCGGTGGAACCGGTCTTGTTGGCATCGAGCGGGACGGTGGACCAGATGGAGCCGCCGGGCGCCGACACCTCGACCTTGGGGCCGCGATTCGAGAACCAGGACAGGTATTCGAACCACAGGAACTGCGACGTGCTCGAAACGGCGATCGCCCCGGGATCGTTGGCCGGCGACCCGACGTCGCCCCGGTTGTTGCCTGCAGCCGCGATGACGACGACGCCCTTCTGGTTGGCATAGGCGATGGCCGCCTGGATGGCGGGATCGACGGTCGTGTCGGGCGAGCCGAGACTCATGTTGATGACCTTCGCCCCGTAATCCGCCGCGTACTTGATGCCTCCGACGACGGCAGCCGTGGACCCGCGGCCGTCGTCGCCCAGGACCTTGATGCCCATCAGCTTGACCTTCGGAGCGACCCCCACGACGCCCTGCGAGTTGTTCGAGGAGGCCCCGATGATGCCCGAGACATGCGTCCCGTGACCGAAGCGATCGAGGATGTCGTTGTTGCCGGCCGCGAAATTCCAGCCGATGAGGACGTGCCCCTGCAGGTCCGGATGGCGATAATCGATCCCGGTGTCGAGCACGGCCACGGTGACACCCGAGCAATCGACCTTGCCCGCGAGTACGGCTCCCTGCTCGATGCGCTTCATGCCCCACTGCTTGTCGAAGTAGGGGTCGTTGGGCTCGACGACGGCGCCGGCCGGTCCGTAGATGCGGTTCTCCTGGACGGCCTCGACCCCGGGCAGCTTGGCGTAGGCGGCGAGCGCCTGATCGACCGTCATGCCCGATGGCACCGACAGCAGCTGGTAGGTGTCCTGCAGGTCGAAAGACTGGATGACGCGGGCACCGCTGCGGGCGCTGTAGGCCGCCAGACGCGACTTCGCCTCGGGGGCGAGTTTCACGAGGATCTGGTTCTGCACGGCACCGGCACTCGCCAGGGCGAAATCGGCTCCCTCGGGACGCGTTCCGGCCGGTGCTCCGGGCTCGTCGACCGCATCGGCAGCGAGCGGCTCGACCGCTTTCACGGCCGTGTCCGCGAAATCCGGAGCCGCCTCGGCGAGCACGAAGGGCAACTCGTGCGAGAGACCGGCCAGCGGACTGGCCTGAACGGGGGCCGTCGGCGCGGCGGGCTCCTGGGCGCGAGGGGCGACGGCGAGCGGGGTCGGGGCGATCGCCTGGCGGCCGCAGCCTGCGAGCATGGTCAGGAGGAGTGAGGTGGCCAGGGCTCGGACGGCAAAGACGCGATGGACCATGAAGGACCTCCTGGGCTGCAGAGCACGACTGGATCGCTTATCGCGAGCACGTTCAGCGGATCTGCGGCGCCCAGATTAAGTCCGGGACAAGGTTGAATGAAGCTTCAGAGACCACCCAGCGAGGGCATGCGGATCAGCAGCGTATCCTGACGGGTCAGGGTGGAGTTGCCTCCCGCCAGCTGCTCGCGGTGCCGGGGGACGCTGAGCTCCAGGCGATCGGAGCTCACGAGCGGCACGACCTGGTAGTGAGTCTGCTGCAGGACCATCGGTCCCACCTCCATGGGATGCCCCATGCCGAGCAGGGTGCTGGAGGCGGCCTCGTCGATCCAGAGCGGGGAACCGAGGCTCTCATCCGTCCGGTACACGAACTCGAGGCCATCCCGGAGCAGGACCACCTCCGACGGATGCCCCTCGGCTGCGGGCCGGGTGAAGACGGCCAGCGGATCGAGGCGCATGTGATCTCCTGCGATCTCGAAGGCCCCCTGGCTGCGCAGCGTGACCAGGGACTCGAGATCGAGCCCGACGAAGCGCAGGAAGCCGCCCACACCGACGTCCCGGACGGCGAAATGCTTGACCTCGAAAAACAGGTGTCCGCCGTCGCCGACCGATGGCAGCGTCTCGAGCGTCACGGGCAGCGGGAGGTTCATCCAGGTGGCCACCCCGCGGATGACCAGTCTTCCATGCTCGCTGGAAAGGCGGGCGTCCCGGAGGGGATACCCGGCAGCTGGCAGGACGTGCCGGTTCATGATGACCTCGAGCGTGTGCAGCGACAGCCGCATGCGACCGCTGAGGAAACGGAACCGGTAGGTCTCGGGATCCTCGACCCTGAGCGGGGCCATGGGATCGTTCGCGACGAGATCGCAGACGAGGTCCTCGAGTTGCAGGACGACGTCCGGTTCGAGGGCGAGCGCGACCTTGCGTGCCCAGAGGCGCATCGTACCTTCCGGGAGCAGCCACAAACGACGTTCGCGACGCGTGGCGGGCTGGCGGTTCCAGAAGGTCCGGCCCATCGAAGAGATCTGCTCGGCGAAGACCTGAGCCTGGGCCTGGATACGTCTCGGCAGGGAGGATTCATCCGACATGGTGCCTTCACGCTAGCACGAGAACGGTCGCCAGGCCGTGACATGCATCGCGCCCCGGACCGGTGGTACCATGGCGCGCCGCGATCCGAACCCCGCTGGAGGATCTTGCCCATGCGCCATCCCGTGCTCGCCGCACTGCTCGTCATGTCGGCCAGTCTCCCCCTTTCCCCGGCCACGCTCGCCGCGCCGTCCGGTCCCGCAGCGACCGCCCGTCAGCCGCTGCGCACCGTCCAGACGCCCGTTGGCCCCATCTCGACCCTGACGCTCGCCA